>JAKFWB010000237.1 GCA_021732945.1 Porphyrobacter sp. | reverse complement strand
GGTGCGAGCGTGGCGTGAAAGCCCCCCATCACCACCGGCACCCGTCGGCGGCGGTATTCGCTTGCGATCTGATAGGCGCGCCGCGCGGTGTAGGTTTCGACCGGGATCGCCACCAGATCTGCGGGCGCATCGAAATCGATGTTCTCCATCCGGTCGTCGAAGAAGCGGATCGCGACATCGGGCGGAGTTAGCCCGGCCAGCGCGGCGATCGGCAGGGGCTCCATCTGCCATGACCGGATATAGCTTTCCCCCGGACGCCGCCCGATTGCCGGGTGGATCAGGGTGAGACGCACAGGCGTTCCCCCTGATCGGCAACCTGCGGGAAGTCGCAGGTGTAATGGGTGTGCAGGTGATGCGCGTAGAAGCGGTAGCCGATATTGGCCGCAAGCGAGAGCGGCACTTGCGAGCCCGCGTGGCGCATCCGCGAGAGGATTGGTCCCCAGCGATAGACTTCCTTCCATGCGCGCTCGTGCCCTGCGAGCAATTGCGCCGCAGTCATATGGCGCGGGCGGAACACCACGTGCTGACCGTCGTACAGCTCCCAGTCGCGGGTCGTGATCCGCCCCTCGGCCTGGAGCCGCTTATAGAGCGGGGTGGCGGGAAACGGAGTGAGGATGGCGAAGCGTGGCAGATCGATCCGGGTCTTGATCACGAATTCTGCCGTAGCATCGAAGGTGTCGAGCGTGTCCTCGTCATTGCCGAAGACGAAGCACCCCTGAATGGTAATGCCGCGCTTGTGCAGGTCGCGGATCAGCTCGGCGTAAAGCGCGGGGTCGTTGAACTTCTTGTCGATCGTCCCCAGTCCGCTGCTAGAGATCGATTCGAACCCGATCAGCAGCCCAGTGCAGCCGCTTTGCGCCATCAGATCCATCAGCGCCGGATCGCGGCCGATCAGGCTGGTGGAGAGGCCGAACCAGCGCACCTTGAGCGGGATCAACGCGGCAAACAGCGCGCGGGCATAGGCAACATCGGAAATCAGGTTGAGGTCGATGAACAGGATTCGGCGGCGACCGACCCGCTTGATGTCTTCGACCACGTGTTCAATCGGCTTCTGAAACTGCTTGCGGCCCCATGCCGTGGGCGAGACGCAGAATTCGCATTTGTGCGCGCAAGCGCGGGTTGCCTCAAACACCGCTTGGGTAAGGTAGTAGCGCTTGTCGAGCAGCTCGCGCCGGGCGAATGGCAGGTTGACCAGCGCGAAATCCGCCCCCTGCTCATAACGCGGCTTGAGGCACCCGGCGGCATGATCGCGCAGCAGCTGCGGCCAGCTTTCCTCGGCATAGCCGACGCAGATCGCATCGGCGTGGCGCTGAGCCTCTTCAGGTACCAGCGTGACATGCGGTCCGCCGAGCACCACCGTCCGCCCGCGGCGGCGGTATTCGTCGGCGAGTTCGTAGGCGCGCGGGGCGCTGCCAGTGAGCACTGTGAGGCCGATAATGTCGGCATCAATGTCCAGCGGCACATCGCCGGTGCCTTCGTCATACAGTGCGAATTCGGGATTGAGCTCCGGCGGCACCAGCGCGGCCAGTGTGGTCAAGGTCAACGGCTGGTACCGAAGCGACTTCTTGAACACCCCGCCACGACTGCGATACAGCGGCCCCTTGGGTGAAACGAGCGCGATCCTCACTGACGTGACCCCTCTGTGAGCGGCACAGGCAGCAAGCCGCTGGTCTTGATATCACCCATCGTTCGCCCCGCAGCAATCCCGGAGGCAATCAATATGCCCGCCAAATTCTTGACCTTTCGCAATGCCAGCGGTGCAAGCTGCCCGATCTTGCGCGCATAGGCGTATTGCGGATTGGCATCGAGATCGCGCTCGATCGCGGCCAGATCCACCGGGCCGGTGTGTCGTGCGTCGATCAGCACTTCATACCCCACTGCGTCTCGGCGCGGAGCCAGCACCGCCGGTAGTCCGGCGAGCACGCCGGCGACGAAGCCGTCCTCCAGCTTTTCCCCCACCAGATCGCTGGTCAATCGCGCGCGGCCCACGAATTCCAGCTCCGGCACGCCGCCATCAATGGTCCGGCACCGGAACAGATCGCCGATGTCATAGCGGTAGAGCCCGCCCGGAGTGGTGATCACCGCGCGGTAAGTTTCGCCTACCGCCAGTTCGTCGCACAGATGCGCGGTGCCGTCAGCAGCGACAAACTCTGTGAAGCACTGGCTCAACGCGGGAACCCGGCGGGCCTCGGCACCATCGGTGAGCGTGATCGGCGCTTCGGTGGCGAGCACGCCCTTGGGGTCGATCGCGGCGTGCGGGAACCGTGCGGCAAGGTCTTGCGCAAAGGCGGCTGAAGCGCCGTCCGTCCAGCACGAGATGCACGTGAGCATCGGCCACAGGCGGGCGGTGTCGATGTCGCCGCTGGCCAAGGCCGCCGCCAATCGCAATCGGGCTGGCGGCGGCAGCCGCGCCGCCACTGCGTCGGCCGCCTTCGGCAAGGCATCGATCAGCGCGAGCAGGAAGGTGGGGCTCCAAAGGGAAACGAAGGTCAGATCCTCCGCCGCGACCAGCGCTGCCAGCGTCGCGATGCGCCATTCATCCGGGTCGGCGATCAGGCCCAGTTGCGGTGGAACGGCGAGCAGCGCGAGGAAATGCCCAGCGAGCGCCTCCCCCAAATAGGCCGCGTCCGACGCCAGCCCGATCGGCAAGCCGGATCCGGTCATCTCCGCCGCCCGGGTGGCCGGACTGATCGTGGCGTAGAACCGGCCCTGCGTGACCGCCGGGAACCGCGCAACCATCCCGTCCAGCCACACCAACGTAGCACTGCGAAAGGCGGCGAGCAGCCCGGCATTATAGGCCACCAGCTTGGCCCCGCCACTTGACCCACCGGTGCGTTCGAACGCCAGCGGGGCAGTGCTGGTCAAACGGGGTGCGCCATCGGCAGCGGTGGCGGCAATCTCTGGCGCGAACCAGGCATCATCCCGGATCGGCACTCTCGCGCGGAAATCGGCGAGATCGCGGATCGCGTCGAAATCATGTGCCGCGCCGAAAGTGCAATCGCGGTTAGACGCGACAATTCCGGCGAGCAGGTTCAGCTGAGCACGGCGCGGATCTGCCAGCGCTTTGCGGAAGGCTATCCCCTCGAGGCGAGCCGCGTCCCGCAGGGCGTGCCATGTTGCCTCAGGCGGCGCCATCGGCAAACCAGCGCCGCGCCCGCGGCCG
>JAKFWB010000056.1 GCA_021732945.1 Porphyrobacter sp. | reverse complement strand
CTCGCCCGATTCGATCTGCTTCGCGATCGCCTTGCCCAGTTCCACGCCGAATTGGTCAAAGGGATTGATCCCCATCAGCACCGCGTTGGCAAAAGTGCGTTGTTCATGGAACGCTATCAGCGCGCCCAGCGTCGCCGCGTCGCAATCGTCGAGCAGGAAGGTGGTTGACGGGCGGTCGCCCGAATAGGCGCGCGCCGGGTCGGCTGACGCCTTCCCTGCCATCAGCGCCGCGCCCTGCGCTAGGCAGTTCATCAGCAGGGTTTCGTGATGCACTGAGTCAAGCGCGTCGCCCGGTTCAATGCTGGCCAGAAAATCGACCGGGATCAGGTGCGTGCCCTGATGCAGCAGCTGGAACACCGCGTGCTGTGCATCGGTGCCCACCCCGCCCCAGGTGACCGGCGCGGTCGGCCCGTCGACGGGGCGGCCATCGGTCTTCACGCTCTTGCCGTTCGATTCCATTTCCAGCTGCTGGAGGTAGTCGGGCAGCAACTTCAGGCGCTCGTCATAAGCGAACACCGCGCGGGTCTGGCAGCCGCGCAGCCGGGTGTAATATTGATCGGCAAAGGCGGCGAGCAAGGGCGCATTGGCGCGGCCTTTGGCGGCGCGGAAGTGATCATCCACTGCCTTGGCCCCGGCCAGCATCGCGCGGAATTCCTCCATCCCCACCGCCAGTGCGATGGGGAAGCCGATTGACGAGAACAGCGAGTATCGCCCGCCCACGCTTTCGGGGAACGGCAGCACGCGGGTTTCATCAACCCCCCATTCCACCGCCTTGTCCGGCGCAGCGGTCAGCGCAATCACCCGCCCGCCGGGGTCTTCCACGCCGTTATCCGCCAGCCATGCCAATGCGCTGGCGGCGTTGATCAGGGTCTCGGTGGTGGTGAAGGTCTTGGAGGCGAGCGCGATCAGCGTCGTTTGCGGATCGCACCGAACAAAGGCCTGTTCCAGCGCCAGCCCATCAATATTCGAGACGACATGCACATCCACCAGCGCCAGATCGCGGGTCAGCGCGTCAATCGCCAGCGCCGGGCCAAGCGCCGATCCGCCAATGCCGATGGCGATGCAATGCTTGATCTCGCCCAGCGCGCCTTCATGGATCGCTTCGACCAGCATGCCCATCCGGGTGAGCAGCGCCTCGGCTTCCTCAACCTGCGGCGGAGTGCCACTGCCGCGCAGCGCGCCGTGGGTGGCGGCGCGGCCTTCGGTGACGTTGACGATCCCGCCGCCGAACAGCGCATCGCGCGCTGCGTCAAAGCCTTGCGCCTCGGCCAGCGCTTCGAACACAGTCAGCGCTTCATCGCTGAGGTGGGTATTGGACATATCGATGATCATCCCGGCCTCGGCGCTGCTGCCGGGGGCGACCGGCCAGCTGATCCGCCGGGTGAAGGCAGCGGGACGATCAGGATCGGCCGCAAACAGCTGCGCAAGGGTGGGCTTTGCCAGCCCGTGCAGCTTTGCCCACAGCGTGTCCGCTCCTGTCGTCGCTGCCTGATCCGATCCACTCACTACCGTTCCCCTTTGCGCATGTCTGCCGAGCCGAGTAAGGGCAGGAGCAATGGATGTTAAGACCCAATCTCTCGGCGACATTGCACCTTCTTCCGCCATCGCCGCTGAAGACAGAGCCGCACCCCGGCGCGAGGGATGGGGCAGCTTTGTCTGGTTCCTGATCAAATTGCTGGCGCTGGTGCTGGCGTTTCGCACCGTGGTGTTCTCGCCCTTCTCGATCCCGACCGAAAGCATGGTGCCGCGCCTGATGAACGGCGATTATTTGCTGGCGGCCAAGTGGCCCTATGGCATCTCGCGCCATTCGTTGCCGTTCGATCTGCCGCTGGCAGAAGGCCGCATCCTGCCCGCTGCACCGCAGCGCGGCGATATCGTGATCTTCAAGCATCCCGTGGATCGGCGCGATTACATCAAACGCGTGATCGGGCTGCCGGGCGATTCTGTAGCGATGGTGGGCGGCCAGGTGGTGCTCAATGGCAAGCGCGTGCCGCGGATGCCTGCCGATGATGTGCTGATCGCGCAATCGCCCAACACTGGCTGTGCCTGGGGCGGCGATCTGGAACAGCGCGCCGATGGCAGCACGGTGTGCCGCTATGCCGCTTTTCGCGAGACTCTGTCGGATGGCCGCAGCTACACCGTGCTCGATTTTGGGACGACGCAGGCGGACAGCTTTGCCCCCGTCACCGTGCCGGCCGGAACCATGTTCGTGATGGGCGACAACCGCGACAATTCGCGCGACAGCCGCTTTCCCGCGGCCGCTGGCGATGGCGTCGGGATGGTACCGCAAGACCTGCTGGTGGCCCGCGCTACCATTATCGTCTGGTCCACCGATGGCAGCGCCGAATGGTTGCTGCCGTGGACATGGTTTTCCGCCGCGCGCTGGGACCGGATCGGAGACAGCCTGTGAGCGGGAGGACCGCGCTCGATCCCGCCGCGCGCGAATGGCTTGAAGCGCAAGGCTTTGCCGTGACCGACGAGGCCCCGTGGCTGGAAGCGCTGACCCATGGCAGCTTCAACGGATCGGGCGCGGAGGCGGCGGATTATCAGCGGCTGGAATTTCTCGGGGACCGGGTGCTGGGTCTGTCGGTCGCCGCATGGCTGTTTCGCGCAGGTGACGCCCCCGAAGGCAAGCTATCGCAGCGATTGAACGCGCTGGTCAGCGGCACCACCTGCGCGCGGATTGCTCGCACGATTGGCATGCCCGCGTATATCCGTCTGGGTAAGCAGGCGCGCGATGATGGCGGGGCGGATAGCGACAAGATCCTTGGTGATGTGATGGAGGCGCTGATCGGCGCCTGCTTTATCCAGCATGGCTTCGATACCGCGCGCGATCAGATCTATCGCTTGTGGGCCGTGGAGCTGGAAGGCGACGTTGGCAAGGCCAAGCACCCCAAAAGCGCGTTGCAGGAATGGGCTGCTGGCAATCGCCGCTCAGGCCCGGTTTACGAAGTCACTGACCGCAGCGGCCCGGATCACGCGGCGCGCTTCACTGTTCGAGTGAGCGTCCGCAATGTCGGCGAGGCTGAGGCCATCGCCAGCAGCAAGGGTGAGGCGGAGCGGCTGGCGGCCAAGGCATTTCTGGAGGAATTTGGGTGAGTATTTTCGCAGTTTTCGCTCGTGCTGAGCTTGTCGAAGCACGCTGGCACCTTGCGTGCGCCCTTCGACAGGCTCAGGGC
>JAKFWB010000230.1 GCA_021732945.1 Porphyrobacter sp. | reverse complement strand
GAAGATTGGCGGCTTTTCCGCCTTCGCCGACGTGCTGGCAGATGATTACGAGATCGGCCGGGCGGCGCGCGCGATCGGGCTGCGGCTGGCGGTGTCCGAAAATTTCGTCCTCCATGGCTGCGGCGAGAGGAGCCTTGCGGCGCTGGTGCGCCATGAATTGCGCTGGACGCGCACCATATATGGCATCGACCGCGCAGGCTTTATCGGCAGCATCATCACGCATGTGACCCCGATCGCGCTCCTCGCCGTGCTGCTGTCGGGCGGGACGATGGTCACGCTGCTGCTGCTGCTGGCGGCGCTCGCCATCCGATCCGCGATCAAACTGCGGATCGACCGCCTGTCGGCCACTGTGTCGGGACCGCTGTGGCTGTTGCCACTGCGCGATTGCGTGTCGCTTTTTGTGTGTTTGCTGACATACTTTGTCGGCAAAGTGGATTGGCGCGGTTCGCGCTTCAAGGTGACAGCCGATGGTCGGCTCCTTCAAGAAAGGCAGTTATGACGATGCGTTCGCTCTTTCTCCAAGGCCCCTCGTTCGATGGTTATGACGGCGGGGCTGGCGCGCGATACCAGATGAAGCGCGAGGTCAAATCGTTCTGGTATCCGACCTGGCTGGCGCAGCCCGCCGCGCTAATTGAAGGCAGCAAGCTGATCGATGCGCCCGCGCACGATCTCAGCTTCGACGACATCAGCCACGAAGCGCATCAGCGCGATCTGGTGGTGCTGCACACCTCCACCCCCTCGTTCAATCAGGACGTGCGCACCGCCGAACTGCTCAAAGCGCTCAACCCCGCTCTCAAGATCGGGATGATCGGCGCCAAGGTTGCAGTCGATGCCGAAGGCAGCCTCAAAGCATCCGCCGCGATCGATTTTGTTGCGCGCAACGAATTCGATTTCACGATCAAGGACATCGCCGACGGGCGCAACTGGTCGGGTATCGACGGCATCAGCTACCGCAACAGCGAAGGCGTGATCGTCCACAATCAGGACCGTGCGATCGTGACCGACATGGACCGGCTGCCGTTCGTGACTCCGGTCTACAAGCGCGATCTCGACATTCAGAAGTACTACGGCGGCTATCTCCTCCACCCCTACATCAGCTTTTACACCGGGCGCGGCTGCAAATCGCGCTGCACTTTCTGCCTCTGGCCACAGACCGTGGGCGGGCACAATTACCGCGTCCGCTCGATCGGGCATGTGGTCGAGGAAGTGAAATACGTGATGCAGGCGTTTCCGCAGTCGAAGGAGATCTTCTTCGACGACGACACGCTGACCGACAATCTGCCACGCACCGAAGCGCTTGCGGTCGAGCTGGGCAAGCTGGGGGTGGTCTGGTCGTGCAATGCCAAGGCCAATGTCCCCTACAAGACGCTCAAGGTGATGAAAGACAATGGGCTGCGCGTGCTGCTGGTGGGCTTCGAAAGCGGCAACCAGCAGATCCTCCACAACATCAAAAAGGGTCTGCGGGTTGAGGTCGCACGGCAGTTTGCCAAGGATTGCAAGACGTTGGGGATCAAGGTTCACGGTACCTTCATCCTCGGCCTGCCCGGCGAGACTCGCGAGACGATCATGGAAACCCTAGCCTTTGCCAAGGAGGTCAACCCGCACACGATCCAGGTATCGCTCGCCGCGCCTTATCCGGGCACGTTCCTGCACAATCAGGCAACCGTGAACGGCTGGTTTGCGGCTGAGCGCGACTTGCTCAATGACGATGGCAACCAGATCGCGCAGCTTTCCTACGAGCATCTGCCTGCCGCCGAGATCTTCGAGGCGGTCGAAATGTTCTACAAGAAGTTCTATTTCCGCCCGAGCAAGATCGCGGGCATCGTCGGTGAGATGGTGACCGATGGCGACATGATGAAGCGCCGCTTGCGCGAGGGTGTGGAATTCTTCCGTTTCCTGCGTGACCGCAAGCTTGCCGCCTGAGACGGGGCGAGGCGCGATGGCGCGCGCCGACTGGTTGAAGCTCGCTGCCATCCTCATCACGATGGCGGGCCTCGCTGCGACTCTGGCGTTGCTGGGTTTTGTCGGGTTCGGCGATGTTCTGGGCATTCTCGGACAGATCGGCGTCGCCCGGTTTCTGATTTATGCCGCCTATACATTGCTGATCCTGACGATCCTCGGTGTGGCGTGGCAGGTGCTTGTGCCCGGGGCGTCGCCGATCACATTCGTTTGGGCTCGTACGATGCGCGAAGCGGCCACCAATGTTCTGCCTTTCTCCCAATTCGGCGGCATCGTCGTCGGCTTGCGGGTGCTGGTGGCATCTCGCGTGTCGCAGCGACACGCCTATGGCTCGATCATCGCCGACCAGACCGCCGAACTGGCTGCTCAGCTGGTCTACACCCTCTATGGTGCAGCCGGGCTGCTGCTCGTGCTGAAAGACCGCTCGGATGGCAGCCATCTGCTGGAACTTGCGTTGCTGGGGCTGGGCGCAAGCGTGGGTATCATTCTCGCCTTCGCCTTTGCGCAGCGACCGATGTTGACGATCGCTGCGCGGATCGGCGGGGCGATTCTGCCGGGTTCCACAGCAGCGGTGATCGCAGTGCGTGACGAGCTCGATCAGATCTATGCGCGGCGCGGCCGACTGATCGCCTGTTTCCTGCTCCACCTGCTAGCATGGGTGGCAAGCGGTGCAGGTGCGGGAATCGCGCTCGCTTTCATTGGATTCGAGGTGCCCCTCGCAGAGGTGCTGGTGATCGAAAGCCTGATCTTCACGCTCCGCACGGCCGCATTTCTGGTTCCGGGGGCCATCGGGCTACAGGAAGGGGCCTATGTGTTGATCGGGCCGCTGTTCGGATTGCCCGCAGAAGCAGCGCTTGCCCTGTCGCTGGCCAAGCGTGCGCGCGACCTCCTCGTCGATGTGCCCGCGATGCTGATTTGGCAGATCGGAGAGGCGCGGCAGATCCTCGGATCTCGGGCAGGCCGATAACCCACCCCTTGGAGCCACACGATATCCCGCAATGCCTCCTCTGTAGAGACCGTGTTCAGCTTTGGCCCATTGCTGGATCGAATCCGTCGTTCAGCAAACGGACCAACAAGCGTCGTTGAAGCCTATGAAACTGGACTTTGATGTCGTTTTTCACGTTTGTTGACCACGTCATCGCATGGCGAAAAGAGTGAGGGTGTGTTGCAAACCTGGGCCAGATTTTTCCTTTTTTGCAATTGTATATTTGTTATCCCAACAT
>JAKFWB010000111.1 GCA_021732945.1 Porphyrobacter sp. | reverse complement strand
CAATAATGCCGTGGACGAAGTGCATCTGGATATCGGGTCGATTGCCGCGACCCTGGGTGGATAGAAAAGCACCACCTTCCGCAGCGTTGCTGGTAAGCGGACCACGACCATTACGGATATAATCGGTAATTGACGCACCAATTCGCGCGACACCGCCCGGGCTTACAGCAAACAAATCAGGACTTTTGGCGCGATACACGCTGATATGATCAGGGTGATCCTGAAGGTTCCGGCCAATTCCAGGCATGTTCAACTGGACGGGTATGGAATGGCGTTTCAGTTCCGACTCCGGCCCAACGCCCGATAACATTAGAAGGTGCGGTGTACCGAATGCACCGCTCGTCAACACAACGCCAGCATTGGCGGCAAGTGTCATGGACCGTTTGTTGCGAAGCACCTCCAAGCCTGTCGCTCGGTCACCATCCAATATGATGCGAAGCGCCTTTGTTCTTGTCATCACCGTCAAGTTCGGACGGTCGAGAATCGGACGTAGATATCCGCGCGCCACACTCCAACGCTGTCCATCCTTTTGATTGACCTGATAACGCCCAACGCCTTCTTGCGAGGCTCCGTTAAAATCGTTTGTTGTTTTGTGTTGTTGCTCCGCGGCAGCCTCGATGAAGAGATCGGCAACGGGGTTGGGTGAACGGTGATCTGCTACGTTAAGCGGTCCCGACGCGCCGTGATATTGATCTTCGCCGCGTTCATTGCATTCCGACAATTTGAAATAAGGCAGCACATCATCATAGGACCATCCTGGGGCACCATCCGCCGCCCAGGCGTCAAAATCCTCGGCCTGGCCACGAATATAGCACATGGCATTGATCGAGCTTGATCCGCCAAGAACACGGCCGCGCGGCTGATAACCCTTTCGGCCCTTTAGTCCCGACTGTGGAACAGTTTCAAAGCCGTAATTATTGATTTTGGTCGGCAACATGGCGGCCATGCCAAGCGGCACGTTAACCAGCATCTGATCATCATCTCCGCCAGCTTCAATCAAGCAGACTTGTATCGCCGGGTTCGCTGAAAGGCGGTTTGCCACTACGCATCCACCTGAGCCTGCCCCAACGACTATATAGTCGAAGGCATGTTCCCTCGTTGAGCGGGCCATCGACATGAGCTCAATGCTGCGCGAGAGGCAAGCGAACGATCAGTCCGTCAAGCTCTTCCGTAATCGATATTTGGCAAGCCAGCCGGCTATACTCGTCGGCCCCTTCGACAAATTCGAGCATATCGCTCTCACCACCGTCGGAAGCATGACCTGTTTTTTCAATCCATGCCGCATCGATATGAACGTGGCAGGTGCCGCAAGCTGCGCATCCGCCGCAATCGCCATCGATACCAGGGACATCGTTGTTTCGGGCTGCCTCCATGACTGATGCATTGACATCTACATTGACAAGATGCTCGTCACCCCTGGCGGTAATAAACTTTACTACTGGCATTGGTCTTCCCTCACTTTTGAAGCGCGTGAACGCGAACCGTCATCTTGCTGTAACCGCGGACAAAATTGGAAGAGACCCGCTCGGGTTCGCCGATGACTTCAATCCGCTCGAAGCGCTGGAGGATTTCCTCCCACAATATGCGCAATTGCATTTCTGCAAGCCGGTTTCCGACACAACGATGGATGCCAAATCCGAACGACAAATGCTGGCGCGGGTTCGGACGATCGATGATAAACGCATCAGGCCTATCAATGACTTCATCATCACGATTGCCCGAAAAATACCACATCACCACCTTGTCGCCCTTGCGAATGGTTTTGCCTCCAACCATCGAATCTTCTTTGGCGGTACGCCGCATGTGTGCCAGCGGTGTTTGCCAACGGATAATTTCAGGAACCATCGACGCAATCAGCGAGGGGTTTGCCCTCAGTTTTGCCATTTCATCCGGGTTTTGATGCAGTGCGAAAACGCCGCCGGTCATGGAGTTTCGGGTCGTGTCGTTACCGCCAACAATCAGGAGCAACACATTGCCGAGAAATTCCTCTGGCGACATGTTGCGCGTTGCGGGCGAGTGGGCCAACATCGAAATCAGATCATTTCCCGGGTCTCGGTTCACCCTTTCGTTCCAAAGCTTCTGGAAATATTGCGCGCATTCCATCAACTCGTCTTTACGTTGCGCCCACGAGTCCACCACACCATCGCCCGGAGCCGCGGTTGTCACATCAGACCAGCGGGTTAGCTTGCGGCGTTCTTCGAATGGAAAGTCGAAGAGCGTCGCGAGCATTTGGGTGGTAATTTCGATGGAAACACGATCCACCCAGTCAAACTCCTGACCGATTGGCAGGCCATCCAATACCTTCCCGACACGTTCGCGAATGGTACCTTCTAGGAGCGCGAGATTCCCGGGCGCCACGATCGGGCTGACGGCTTTCCGCTGTTCATCATGACGCGGCCTGTCCATGGCAATGAAATTTGGGAGGTCGAGGCCCTCTTCGTCGCCGCCCTTTTGAATGTTGTCATCGATTATGATTCCGCCCAAGCCCGCATCCGACGAGAAGATGCCGTGGCTGGTATCTACATGCATGATATCTTTGTATTTTGTGATCGACCAGTAGGGTCCGTACGCGCTCTCAGCGCAATAGTGGACAGGATCCTCTTGCCGCAGGCGTTTGAAATACGCGCCAACCGAATCGCTCTTGAAAAGCGCGGGTGAACTGACGTCGATTCTATCAAGTGGTATCGCATCCGCAGTTTCGGTGCTGGTTCGTGTCATGCTGACCATCCTCTCTGGTGATTTACGATTCTTATTGAGTATACTATCAGTTATAAATGAGTATAATGTCAACAAGGAAAATCCGTTGCGTTTTCTTGATGACCGGAACAGAAGCAGTCTCAGATATAGACGCCGATTTCGACCATCGTTCAGGAGTCTAATATATTGAAATACAGAACTGATTTGGGACAAAAGCGTCTGAAGCCGGACGAGAGGCGCAAACAGTTGACACTCTGCGCGCTTCAAGCCTTTGCGGAGAACGGCGTCGCTCGCGCCACTCATTCTCATGTCGCGAAGCTGGCCGGAGTTGCGATACCAACCGTGCACTCATACTTTCGGTCACGGGAAGATCTTGAGTCAGCGGTGCTCGACGAAGTGGAAAACTACCTGATCAAACTCGTCACTGATTCACTAGGCGGAAAAAAATCCGTGGAAGAAGCGCTTACGACGCTAGCATCACGATTTGC
>JAKFWB010000573.1 GCA_021732945.1 Porphyrobacter sp. | reverse complement strand
GCCGGACTAGGCCGCCAGCGCCGGATCAGGCTGCACCACCCCGCTCGCCGCGCCGCTGCGCGCCTGTCGCCACCATTCGAGCGCGCAGAGCACCACGGCGATCACACCGATCAGCGCGGTGAAGATTAAGACGTAGTGGTATCCGCGTTCCTCGATCATTTGCCCCAGCGCGCCGCGCCCCAAGGTGCCGATCAGCAGCGTCAGCGAGGCAAGCAGCGCGAATTGCACCGCCGCGTAACGCTTGGCCACGATGCTGGAGAGCCACGCGATATAGGCCGCCCCGGCGATCCCGATGGCGAGGTTCTCCCAGAAGATCGTGAAGGCGAGCCGCGCCAAGCCCTCTGATGGCGGCGCTGCGACGAAGAACAGCGGGGCCAGCCCGTTCGCGGTCGCGTTCACCAGCCAGGTAAATCCGATCGCATCGCTCGCTGCCTGCATCGCTGCGCCGCCCAGCGCCAGATCGGCGTAGAGCAGGTTGGTCGCCGCCGCAATGATCGCACCCAAGGTCAGCATGAACATACGCCCAAGCACCGTAATCAGCCACCCGCCGAGCGCGAGGCCGATCAGCACCGCAAAAATGCCCAGGATCTTGGACGCGAAGGCGACATCCTCGCCCGTAAAGCCCAATTCCTTGAGATAGAACGGATAGGCGAACACGCCCCACACCGAATCGGTGATCCGGTAGGTCAGTACCAGCGCGAGCACCAGCATCAGCGACCAGCCCATCCGGCTCACAAATTCGACCAGCGGCAGCACCAGCGCCCGGTAAAGGTGATCGGTGAACTTCACCGTATATCCCGCCCCGCCGCCCGCCACAGCGGTGATGACATTGGCCCCGTCGCGCTTCTGCTTCACCACCCACGCGGCGATAAAAGCGGGCAGGACAATCGTCGCCAGCACAATCAGCGGGCCGTAGGTTGTGGTGAAAATCGTCACGTCAGGGCGCGTTTCAGGGCTTTCGGTCATCGAGCGGACCATGAACACCACCACGGTGCCAATCGCCCAAGCCCACAGCAGGCCCACGCCCAGCAGCGCCCGGCCGCGCACTTTCTCGGTGACTTCGCCGGCATAATAAAGCTCTGCCACCTCGTCATGATTGGCGACTGCATTGGCGGCGCGGTCTTCGGTCACATGGGCATCGGGCGCGAACAATCCCGCGATGCCGATGGCCAGCATGAACCCGCCGAACATGACATAGACGAACGGCCAGCCATTGCGCTCAGCCATGATCAGACCAATCGCGCCGCCCACCAGTGAGGCAAGGCGGAAGCCCATCTGCGTGATGGTCGAGAGGATGTCGATCGTCGCGACATCGTCGGCCACGTCGATCCGCCAGGCGTTGATCGCAATGTCCTGCGTCGCGCTGGCAAAGGCACCGATGGCGGCGAGCAGGCTGAACCATGCGAGCGCATTCTTGGGATCGAGAAAGCTCATCACCACCAGCGCGATGCCGATGACCAGCTGCATCGGTGCGATCCACTGCTTGCGCTTGCCCAATCGGCGCAGGACCGGGATATCAACCTTGTCGAGCAAGGGGGACCACAGGAACTGAAACGCATAGGCCAGCCCGACCAGCGAGAAGACCCCCATGGTTTCCAGATCAACCTCAGCCTCGGACAGCCAGGCATAGAGCGTGCCGAGGAACAGCGCAGGCGGCAGGCCCTGGGCAAAGCCGAACACCAGCATAAACCCGGTCTTCGGGCTGCGCATTGCGCGAAACAGCGTGCCCCAGCCCGGCTTGACCTTCGCGTCCGTGTCCCCAGCCATCAATGAGCGTCCTTCCCGTTGGCGCGAATTTCTGCGACATTAGCCACGCCGGAGAGGATTGGGGAAGAGAGCATGAACCACGTTGAAACCGCTGTCCCCACATTACGCCCCACGCCTGGCCAATTGGCGCTGGCCGAGGCGATCCGGGATGGCCGGGCCAAGGTTGCGGGCGGAATCCAGACGGTGCCTGCCAGCAACTACACCTGCCCCGATCACTTCGCGCTTGAGAAAGCGGCGTTGTTTGAACTCTTGCCGCAGGTGCTGTGTCCCTCGGCGCTACTGCCCGAACCGGGCATAGCGGTGCCGCATGATGCCACCGGACGCCCATTGCTGATCACCCGCGATGCGCAAGGCACGGCGCATGTCTTCCTCAACGTCTGCCGCCACCGGGGGACGCGGCTAGTCGAGGGCAGCGAAGTGCAATGCGCCAAGCGGCTCGTCTGCCCCTACCACGCATGGACCTACCGGCTCGACGGTGGCTTGCTCGCCCTGCCCCGGCCTGAGACTTTTCCGGGGCTGGATAAAGCGGATTATGGCCTCGTCGAACTGCCGAGTTTGGAAGCAGGCGGTTTGATCTGGTTTGCACCGGTCGCCGATCCAGATTTCGGTGATGCCCGGAATCTGGGCAATGATCTTGCCGCTTTTGGCCTGCCACAAGTGCACTTGTTCCGGCGCAAAACCCACACAGTGCGTGGCAATTGGAAGCTGATCATGGACGCCTTCCTTGAAAGCTACCACGTCACGCGCCTGCACGCCGCCACCATCGGCCCGTTCTTCAAGGATGGCATCACCGCAGGCGATCAAGTTGGCCCGCACCTGCGCTCGGCAGTCGGGCGGCTGGAGGAGATGGAAGGGATCGACCTTACCGATATGGCGGCGATGCGGCGCGTGGTGACCTTCGCCTATCAACTGTTGCCCGCCACCGTGATTGTGCCCAGCCCTGACTACATCAATGTAATGGTGCTGATGCCGCAAGCGGCTGATCTGACGCTAGTCGAAGACTTCATGTTGATCCCCGAAGCCCCCGCCACCGAAAAGGCCCTCGCGCATTGGGAAAAGAGTTGGAACCTGCTCGATGGCGGGGTGTTCGCCTCGGAAGATTTCCGCGCGGCAGAGCTCGGCCAGCAGGGGCTGCAATCAGGCGCGATCGATCACCTGACGCTCGGCACCTTGGAAGGCGGGATCGCGCGGTTTGATCAGATCGTGGCCGAAGCCTTGCGGGCCGCACCTTGAACGGCGTTTCTTGATGTTCGCATTTTCGAAAAAGAATGGCCGTTTGACGGTCATTCTGAAAATGCTCTAGGCGCGGCGCCATGCCTACCCTGCCCCCACGTTCCGAGACCCGCCCCGAAGGTGCCAAAGATTCCGGGCCTCGCCCGGACGGACAGCGCATTGCCAAGCTGCTTGCCCGCGCGGGAGTGGCC
>JAKFWB010000031.1 GCA_021732945.1 Porphyrobacter sp. | reverse complement strand
CTTTCGTCCTCACCAAATATGAAGACGTGCGCCGCGTGGTGATGGACTGGGACCGCTTCCCGCCGACGCTGTCGCTGCTGGTCGCGCATATCCAGCAATCGGGCGAGATGCCGACGCACATCCCCGATCTCGACGCGATGATTGCGTCCATCGTCACCTTGCGGCCCGATCCGGAACTGTGGCGCGCACACCGCAAGGAGCTGACCGATCCGTGGGTCGGCCCCGGCTGCACCCGCCACGCTGCGATGATCACCGGCCATGTCGATGATCTGATTGCCGGAATGCTCGCGAAGGCGCGAGCCGGAGAGGTGGTGGACTTCGTCGCTGATTTTGCCCGCCCGCTGCCGCAACGCGTGATGGCGAGCGTGCTGGGCTTCCCGCTGGCGGACATCCCGCGCCTCGAACAATGGGGCAATGCGCAGGTCATGTCCTATGTGATCGGGACGACCCACAAGAACATCCTCACACCCGAACAGAGCGCCGAGAAGTTCCGGCTGCTGGCGGGGATGAAGGACTATGTGGCGGAGCAAACGCGGGCCAAGCGCGCCAATCCGCAAGACGACATGATCAGCTTCCTGACGCAGGTCGAATATGCCGCGCTGGGCCGCAAGCTGACCGACGACGAGATCAATGGCGTGGTCTACGCGATGGTGATCGGCGGGCTGGAGACGACGCAATATGCGCTGGCCGAACAGGCGCAATTGCTGTGCGAGCGGCCGGGGATGTTCGAGCGCCTTCGCGGCGACCGGCCTGCGATCCGCACTTTCATCGAAGAAGGCATGCGGCTGCGTTCGCCCACCCAAGGCCTCTCGACCCGCATCTGTGCGAATGACGAGGTGTTTCAGGGTGTCCACGTCCCCGCTGGTTCCATGCTCCACTTGCGCTGGGCGGCAGCCAATATCGACGCCGACGAATTCGACGACCCGCTGGAACTTAAGCTGGATCGCAAGGCCGCTACGCGCCACCTCGCCTTCAGTCAGGGGCCGCGCTCGTGTCCGGGCTCGAACATCTCGCGGCTCGAACAGATGATCGCGTGGGATCGCCTCGCCGATGCCTTCGCCGACCTCGCCTATGCGCCCGGCAACGACTTCCGCCATCAGGGCGGGATCATGCTCGGCATTCACCGGCTGCTGCTCACCCTCACCCCAACGGAGACGCTCTGATGGCCAGTCTGCTCGCCCATATCAAAATCCAGCCCGGCAAGGAGGACAAGTGGGAGGCGATCATGCATGACATGGTCCACCATACCTTTGGCACCGAGGAAGGCGTGCTGCGCTACGAATATTGGAAGGGGCAGGAGCCGCTTTCCTATTACTGCCTGCTCAGCTTCAAGGACAAATGGGCGTTCTATCACCACCAGATGTCCGACCACCATGAAGGCCACGATTTCGCCGACGTGCTGGCGGGGATCACGCTGGAATATATCGATCCGGTCGAGGGCGCGGGCGGGGGCCTGCCGCACACCGCCGACCCGGCGCTGCCCGATGATGCCAGTGACAACATGAAGACCGCGCAGGAGCGCTTCCCGCTGTCGATCCCCGCATGGTGGAGGGCGCGCGCATGAGCATGGAAGCGCAATTGCAGGAACTGCTCGACAAGCAGGCGATCCAGGAATTGGTGGCGCGCTATTCGCGCACGCTCGATTGGCTGGACGATCAGGGACAGGCCGATTGCTACTGGCCCGAAGCGCCGGTCGATTACGGCTTCTTCAAGGGCACCGCGGCGGAGTTCGTCCCGGTGGTGATGGCGGTGGAACGCTCGACCGGGCGGCGCTGGCACTTGCTCGCGCCGCTCTCGGTCAAGCTGACCTCGGCCACCACGGCGGAGGGCGAGTGCTATGGTATCGCGGTCGGACTGATGCGCGCTGCTGAGGGCGAGCCTTACCGGGGCAACATGTATGGTGGGCGCTATCTCGATGAGTATGAGAGGCGCGGCAATGAGTGGCGCATATCGAGCCGCCGCTACATCATGGACTGGACGATGCCGATGCCGGATCAGCCGGATGCCTCACCGAGGCCCGATTTCCCGCTGCCGATGCTGGATTTGAGGGAGAGCGGGCACCCGGATTATCGGGTGATGTAGTCAACGGGTTCGCGCCAAGTCGCCAAGCCGCCAAGAGGTAGCACTTCCGGCGAAGCCGCACACCCGGTCTGCCGCAGCACGATCTTTACAACGGTGTCAGCGGCAGGGCGCACGCTCTTGGCGGCTTGGCGGCTTGGCGGCTTGGCGCGAACCATATTGCGGCTGCGCCGCGAAGCCTACTCGCCCGCCGGGTCCATGTAATCGCGGTAATAGGTGAGCTTGCCACCTTCGACCTTGTAGATGCCGCAACCCCCGCGCGGGGCCGCGCCTTCCATATGCATCGTCCAGCGCGCCCAGACGGCGTGATCATCGCCGCAGATTTCATCGACGGTGAAGTGAACTTTGCGCTCCCCCATCTCCTCGACCATCTTCGTCATGAAGCCGAGGATCGCGTCGCGCCCGTGATATTGTCCCCAGATCGGGTCTTCCAGAAAGGCATCCTCGGCGAACAGGGGCGCGAGCTTGGTGTAGTCGCCTGCGTCCTGAATGCGCCAGAATTCCTCGATCACACGCTGTGCTTCGCCGGGCATTGGCCTTCTCCCAAGGTTGGTGGCACCATTCTGCCATGACGCCGCGCTGCGTCCCCCCTGTGAAAATGGCGAGGGCAGTGGGGCGGGCGGGCCTGTTATCCTGCTCCCCAAGGAGAGGTCTTATGTCCACCACGCCCCGCGTATCTTCGGCCATTGCAGGCGAGCCCGCGCATTTCGGCTCGGCGCTGGCGCATCAGCCCGAGATCGCGGCGAGCTTCTTCGCGCTCTATGGCCGGTTCTGGGGCTCGGACGTGCTCAGCGCGCGCACCAAGGAGATCGCCCGGATGCGCAATGCGCGCGTCACCGAATGCGGCTTCTGCCGCAATGTCCGCTTCGACAAGGCGGTCGCGCAGGGGCTGGGCGAAGAGGTGGTGGACGATATCACTGATGGCTACGAGACGAGTGCCAAACTGACCGATGCCGAAAAGGCGGCGCTGAAATTCACCGATGCGCTGATCCATGATCCCGAATTGCTGAGCGGAGATGCGAAGGCGGCGCTGCAACGCCACCTCACGCCGGCGCAGATCGCAGAATTGGGGCTGGGCGTGACGCTGTTCCTCGCGCTGGCCAAGGCGCTTATCAC
>JAKFWB010000033.1 GCA_021732945.1 Porphyrobacter sp. | reverse complement strand
TGATGATGGCGACGGCCTTCATGGGCTACGTGCTGCCGTGGGGCCAGATGAGCTTTTGGGGCGCGCAGGTGATCACCGGTCTGTTCGGTGCGATCCCGCTGGTGGGTGAACCGTTGCAGGTGTGGCTGCTGGGCGGCTTTGCGCCGGATAACGCCGCGCTGAACCGCTTCTTCAGCCTGCACTTCCTGCTACCCTTCGTGATCGCAGGTGTTGTGATCCTGCACATCTGGGCGCTGCACATCCCCGGATCGTCGAACCCGACCGGCGTCGAAGTGAAGCAGGAATCGGACACCGTGCCGTTCCACCCCTACTATACCGCGAAGGATGGCTTGGGGCTGGGAGTGTTCCTGATCCTGTTTGCGATCATGCTGTTCTTCCTGCCCAACGCACTCGGTCACCCAGAAAACTACATCGAAGCCAACCCGCTCTCGACGCCGGCGCTGATCGTGCCTGAGTGGTATTTCTATCCGTTCTACGCGATCCTGCGTGCCTTCACCGGCGATCTCACCATTCCTTTCACCGGCATCGTGCTGATCCCGGCCAAGCTCTTGGGCGTGATCGCGATGTTCGGTTCGATCCTGGTGTGGTTCATCCTGCCGTGGCTGGACAAGAGCCCGGTGCGTTCGGGCCACTACCGCCCACTGTTCCGCAAATTCTTCTGGTTCGGCCTGATCCCGACCATGGCGGCGCTGTTCTACCTCGGCGGTGCCCATGCGGAAGAGCCGTACATCATGCTCAGCCAGTTCTTCACGGCGTACTACTTCCTGCACTTCCTGGTGATCCTGCCGATCATCAGCCAGATCGAAGTGCCAAAGCCGCTGCCCTTCTCCATCACCGAAGGGGTTCTGGGCAAGGATACTGCTGCGGCAGCGCCGCGCACTGGATCGGTGGATGGTGGTGACACTGGCACCCTGCCCGATGGTTCGCTGCAACCGGCCGAGTAATCGGCCGGGGGCAGTCCCCTTGGCTTTCTGACCCGATAACGAGAAAGAGTTCGGTCATGTCTATTCGTCTCGGAGGCATCTTTGCAGGTCTCCTCATCACCGCAGTGCTGGTGCTGTGGTCGCTGGTGCCTGGTGTCTATAACTTCGCCTTTGGCCCACCGGCTGAAAAACCGGCGTCCTATGCCTTTTACGAGCATGGCGAAGGCCCGGCGGGCGGCTTCTCGTTCGACGGCGCCTTCGGCAAGTGGGATTATGCCCAGTTGCAGCGCGGTTATCAGATCTACAAGGAAGTGTGCAGGGCCTGCCACAGCCTGAAGTTCGTGTCGTTCCGCGACCTCTCGGAACTCGGCTACACCGACGCCGAGATTGACGCTGAAGCAGCAACGTGGACCGTGCCGGGGATCGATCCGGCAACGGGCGAGACGACCACCCGTCCGGGTGAGCCGACCGATGCCTTCCCGTTGCCCTTCCCGAACGCGATTGCGGCAGCTGCGGCCAACAACAACGCGATCCCGCCCGATCTCTCGTTGATGACCAAGGCGCGGCATGGTGGACCGAACTATGTCTATTCGCTGCTGACCGGCTATGGCGAACCTGACCCGGAAAAGGCTAAGAAGATCGGGTTTGAAACCCCGGTGGGCCTCTATTTCAACAAACACTTCCCCAACGTGAACATCGCCATGGCTCCGCCGCTAGCGATTGATGGGCAGGTGACCTATGCTGATGGCACCGAAGCCACCATCCCCCAGATGGCCACCGACGTTGCCGCCTTCCTGACGTGGACGGCAGAGCCTTCGCTGGTGGAGCGCAAGCAGACCGGTTGGTTCGTGCTCGGCTTCCTGCTGTTCGCCACCACCCTGGCATTCTTCTCCTACAAGCAGATCTGGGCCGGGATGAAGCCGAAGAAGGCTTGAGGCTGATCCGCCCATTGAAATGCTGATGCGCCCTGTCATCCCCTTGCGGATGGCGGGGCGCTCTGCTTTGAGAGCCCGGAAAGGGGCATAATCGCACATGACATCGCCGCATCTCTCTTCCGCAGAGCTCAAGGCGCTGGTGCGCACCGTTCCGGATTTTCCCCGCCCCGGCATCCAGTTCCGCGACATCACCACGCTGATCGGCCATCATCAGGGCATGGCGGCCAGCGTGCATCACCTCGCCGCGCTGGCGGGTGCAGCGGGCGCGCACAAGATCGCCGGGATGGAGGCGCGCGGTTTCATCTTTGGCGCGGCGGTGGCGGTGCAGCTAGGCGTCGGCTTCGTGCCCGTGCGCAAGCCCCGCAAGCTGCCGATTGAAACCATCGGTATCGATTACGCGCTGGAATATGGTACGGATCGGCTGGAAATGGACCCCAGCGCGATCGAGCGGGGCCAGAAGGTCGTGATCGTCGATGATCTGATCGCCACCGGCGGAACGGCGCTCGCGACGGCCGAGCTGCTGCGCATGGCGGGCGCGGTGATCGAACACGCGCTGTTCGTGATCGACCTGCCCGATCTGGGCGGCGCAGCGCGGCTGCGCGATGCCGGCATCACCGTCAGCGCTCTGATGGAATTCGAAGGGGACTGATCACCCTTAGTCCCGCGGGAAACCGCATCGGCCGGTTGGGGTTGTGTTGAGGTAAACCGCTCGGCTATGCCCTTCCGGGGCGACATCGCTCGCCCTGCCGCCGCAACCCGCCGAACGAGGAAGGACCACCGGGGCCGCCAATGGCTTACCCATTGACGCTTTTGATCCTCGTGGCGCTACCATTTGCTGCCGCACTTGCGATTGCGCTGCTGCACCCCGCATCGCGCGCGGTGCATTCGGGCATTGCCGCTGGGGCGAGCGCGGCTGGGCTTGTGCTGCTGGCCAGTCTTACCGGGCCGGTGCTGGCTGGCGCGGTTCCCTCGGCCAGCTGGGCATGGGTGCCATCGCTCGGCCTCGATCTCACGCTGATGGTCGATCCGCTGGGGCTGATGTTTGCCGGGCTGATCCTTGGCATCGGGCTGCTGGTGGTGATTTTCGCCCACTTCTACCTCGACAAGGGCGAGGCGACGGGGCGGTTCTTTGCCAGCCTGATGCTGTTTCAAGGCGCGATGCTGGGCATCGTGATCGCGGGCAATGTGCTGCTGTTGCTGGTGTTCTGGGAACTGACGAGCCTCTCGTCCTTCCTGCTGATCGGGTTCTGGCAGCACAAAGCGGAGGCGCGGCAGGGCGCCCGCATGGCGCTGGCGGTGACCGGCGGGGGGGGCCTTGCGCTGATCGGGGGCATGGTGC
>JAKFWB010000034.1 GCA_021732945.1 Porphyrobacter sp. | reverse complement strand
ATTCCGTGGTGGCCCCAGGGGCGAGCGGTTCGGGCAGATCGACCCGCATCAGCGTGCCGACTATGGTGTGCGGCAGATCAGCCCCGGCGAGCGTCTTCACCGCGCTGATATCATAGCCATAGGTGTTGTCGGCCATCGCCTGCTGACGGCGCAGTTCCTCGAACGAAAGCTTGGTCGGCTCGCTCGCGCTGCCCAGCGTCACCTTTGGCCCGCGCCGGCCGGCACCGCCGAAGGCGTCGGTCAGCTCGGCCATCGAGTCGGTCTTGAAGATGTTCTGATCGAGCTGCATCCACAGCCACGGCAGCGCGTCAGGTGAATTGTTGGTATAGGTGATCGTGGCGCGCGCGGTCAGGCGGCGCTTGGCCTCGTCCAATTCGGCGGTGATCTTGTAGTCGACCTTCTGCTGCCAGTAATCATGCCCCGGCGCGCCGCTGGCGTTGCGGGTAGCGCTGGGATCGGGCAGCACTTCATCCAACTGGCGGAACTTGTCTTCGAAATTCCCCTTGGTCTGCTGCACGCCCTGTGCCGCAGCGGGAATGGCAAACAGCAAGGCGAAGACAAACAGAACGAAACGCAAGGGCGTTCTCCGACAAGGGGGCAGGCGCGCTAGACAGCGCAAAAGCGTTCCCTGCGCAAGCGGGTATCCGTCCCATCGCGGCAATTTTGTTTCGCATATGGCATCGCGAACACTTTGCCCCTATCGCTCGCCCCCGATGACCGAGCCTGCCTGGCAATCCCTGCACGAAGCCGCCTGCGCGCGCGGGCAGAGCACCTATCGCGATCCGGACACGGGCTACACCGTGTTCACGCGGATGGCGCACCTGAAGCGCGGCAAGTGCTGCGGATCGGCCTGCCGCCATTGCCCTTATGATCATGAAGCCGTACCGCGCCCCCGCTGACACCCGGAGAACCCATCGATGAAGACCCGCGCCGCTGTTGCTTTCGAAGCCAAGAAACCGCTCGAAATCGTCGAGCTTGATCTCGAAGGCCCGAAGGCAGGCGAAGTGCTGGTCGAGATCATGGCGACCGGCATCTGCCACACCGACGCCTATACGCTGGACGGGTTTGACAGCGAGGGCATTTTCCCAAGCGTGCTCGGCCATGAAGGTGCCGGGATCGTGCGCGAAGTTGGCGCGGGCGTGACCTCTGTGAAGCCCGGCGATCATGTGATCCCGCTTTACACGCCCGAATGCCGCCAGTGTAAGTCGTGCCTCAGCGGCAAGACCAACCTGTGCACCGCGATCCGCGCGACCCAAGGCAAGGGGCTTATGCCCGATGGCACCACCCGCTTCAGCTACAAGGGTCAGCCAATCTTCCATTACATGGGCTGTTCGACCTTCTCGAACTTTACCGTGCTGCCCGAAATCGCAGTCGCCAAGATCCGCGAAGACGCGCCGTTCCAGTCGGCCTGCTACATCGGCTGCGGCGTGACCACCGGGGTGGGTGCGGTGACCAATACGGCGAAAGTGCAGGTGGGCGACAATGTCGTGGTGTTCGGCCTCGGCGGGATCGGCCTCAACGTCATTCAGGGCGCGCGGCTGGCGGGGGCGAACCTCATCATCGGGGTCGATATCAACCCTGATCGCGAGGAATGGGGCAAGCGCTTCGGCATGACCCACTTCCTCAATTCCAAGGGGCTGAGCCGCGAGGAGACCGTCGCCAAGATCGTCGAAATGACCGATGGCGGCGCGGACTATACCTTCGATGCCACCGGCAATACCGAGGTCATGCGCACGGCGCTGGAAGCCTGCCACCGCGGCTGGGGCACCTCGATCATCATCGGCGTGGCCGAAGCGGGCAAGGAAATCGCCACCCGCCCGTTCCAGCTGGTGACGGGCCGCAACTGGCGCGGCACGGCGTTCGGCGGGGCCAAGGGCCGCACCGACGTGCCCAAAATCGTCGACATGTACATGACCGGCAAGATCCAGATCGACCCGATGATTACCCATGTGATGGGCCTTGAAGAAATCAACACCGCGTTTGATCTGATGCACGAAGGCAAGTCGATCCGCAGCGTCGTCGTCTTCTAGGCGCGGTGTTCTGATCGCCCCCACACCTGCCTGTGGTTAACCACGTGGTTACACCGAGGGTTTAAGGGCTTATCGCGAAGCGGCCCTTCGGGCGCAGCAGGTGAACAATGTACCAGGCCAGAATTGCAGCCGGTCCGCTGACGGTCAAAGCGATAGCGGGCTTCCCGCCGGAGATCGACGCGCTCGCGGCGCAGGCCCGGCCGGGCTACGGGTTCCTGCGCGCGGCGTGGTATCGCGGCGCGGGGGAGCAGGCAGGCACAACGCTGGTCGCGCGGCGCGGCGAGGGCGGCGATGTGATCGCGGCAATCCCAGTGCTACCCTTTGGCCCCGCGCTCGCCTCTGTGCGCAAGGTCGCCGGGCCATACTGGCCGTTCCGCAGCATTCTACTCGCCACCGATTGCACCGAACACGAACTCGTCGCAGCGCTGAGCGACAAGCGCGCGTGCGCCCTCGACCCGGTGTGGCGTCTGGGCCCGGCGCGGATGGACGATCCTGCGGTGCTGGCACTGGTCGCAGCTGCCCAGAGCGCAGGCTGGCGCGTGCTGTCTCGCCCCGCAGGTACCAGCTGGGTGATCGACCTTGATGCCATGCGCACCACCGGCCGCCCGCGCAACTCGGTTGCCCGCAAACTCCGCAACGGGTGGCGCAAACTCGAAGCGCTCGGCACCCCGCAATGGCGCTCTATCAGCGGCGCGCAATGGAACGCCGGCGTGCTCGAACAGCTTGGCCGGATCGAGGCCGATAGCTGGATTGGGCGCACCACCGACGGCAGCGGCGCGAAGTTCCTGACCGCTGCGCACCGCGCGGTGTGGCAGGGCGTATTGAAGGACCCCCTGCTGGCAGAGCGCCTCTCCGTCATCATCCTGATGCTTGACGAGCGCCCGATCGCCTTCAACTTCTTCTGCGATGACACGCCGGTGCGATACGGCATAGCCGGCAGCCATGTCGAAGAACTGAAGCATTGCTGCATCGGCAAGAGCGCCAGTTACCGCACTCTGGACGATGCGATGGTTGCGGGCCTCAAGCTGTTTGACACAGGCGCTGGTGACAGCGGGTACAAGCGTGAGATGGGGGCAGAGCCGGGCTATGACTTGGCTGATCTGCTGCTTGTGCGCAGCCCGATCGTCGCTTGGCCGCTCGCCAAGGTGTGGGGGCCGCCGATCGCCGC
>JAKFWB010000585.1 GCA_021732945.1 Porphyrobacter sp. | reverse complement strand
TAGCGCGCGCATGACCAAGTCCCAGGCGTCGAGGCTCTCTGGTGCCTTTCGCTGGGCACGAAAGCTCTCGGCGGCGTAGACCTGTGGCTCGATGGCGGCTACGACAGCCTCGGTGATCTCATCCTGTATGGCAAATACGTCGGAGAGTCGGCGGTCATAACGTTCCGCCCAAAGCTGCTTGCCTGTCGCGACATTATTGAGTTGCGCGGTAATACGCACGCGGTCACCACTCTTTCGCACGCTGCCTTCGACCAGGTAGCTGACAGCGAGTTCCTCGCTGATCTGCTTCATCGGCACCGACTTGCCCTTGTAAGCGAAAGAGGAATTGCGTGCGATGACCAGGAACCAGCGCAACCGGGACAATTCCGTGATGATATCCTCGGCAATGCCATCCGAGAAGTAATCCTGCTCCGGCTCACCGCTGGCGTTCACGAAGGGGAGGACGGCGATGGCCGGCCGCTCCGCGCGCTCCACCGGACCGAGGGGCGAAACCCGAATCTCCGTTGCCAGCAAGCTCGATGGCGGTTGCTGGCCGGCACCGGCGCGCGTGCCCACTGAGCCGATGAAGCGGACGCCCCGGCGTGCAACGGTACGGATCAGTTTTTGCTCTTCGCCGTTGTCGCCAATGGCTCGTCGTGCGGCGTTGATGCGGCTCGCCAATGTGGATTCCGACACGATCCGCCCACGCCACACCGAAACAATAAGATCATCTTTGCTGACGACACGGTCGCGGTTCTGGATGAGGTAGTGGAGCAGGTCGAATACCTGGGGCTCGACCGCAACCGCGGTGCAGCCGCAGTGCAGCTCGCGCCGATCAGTATCAAGCAAATGATTGCCAAAGACGAATTGCACGCGAGAAGCCTCACCAGTCACGTCTGTCTCGAACATCAATCAAGGACTTCTCAAGGAAAAATCAATCATCCGTGAACGTCTTGCAGCGGCGTTTCGGGCATTAAAGGGCTGTTCGACAAAGACGTCTCAGGCCGTGATCAGGTATACGCGTTGCTTGCCAACTCTTCCGCACACACCGTCACTCCGGCGATCTTTCCCGACATGACCTTCGACACGAGGGTGGGCCTGCGAGCCGTGACACTGCTCGCGCAGCAACCCAACATCCTGGTCGCGGCACCGTCGAAGGGCTGGAAGAACGCGGCCGACTACGTGAAAGCGGCCAAGGCAGAGCCCGGCAAACTCACCTATGCCACCGCCGGCACGAGCAGCGACACGCACATGAACGCCGAGAAATTCAGGCTTGCCGCCCAAATCGGCACCGTGCACGTGCCCTATCGCGGGACACCGGAGGCGCTGCGCGATATCATGAACGGCCTCACTGACATTTGCTTCTGCCCAATCGTCGCCGCCCTGCCGATGATCAAGGAGGGCCGCGTCGTGGCGCTGGCCAACGGCAGTCCTCGGCGCTCGTCGGTGTTGCCAGACCTGCCGACCACCGTGGAGCAGGGCTTCCAGGGCAGCGGCTACATCTTCTGGGTCGGCCCGTTCGTGCCCGCGGGCACGCCGCGGTTAGTGATCGACCGGCTGAACGCCGAGGCCAGGAAGGTGCTCGACTCGCCCGAGGTCCGCGAGCGGCTGCAGGCGCTCGGCGCCGCCCATGCTGCATTGCAATCGCAAGTTTGAAGGCGCGCATTCGCAAACCGGTAAGGCCGGTCGCTTGAGGCGCTTAGTCCCGGTATTTGAAAGGTCAAAGTAATGAAAGGGCGTACCGTATGACCACCATCAACTGGGCGAGCCCGGACTACGTCCGCTACGCTGTCGATGTAACCGGCGATGGCCGGGCCGATCTGGTGGCCTTCGGGCCGGATGGGATCTACGTGGCCAAGGGCCACGGTGACGGCAACTTCGACGTGCCTGTAAAGGTGATCAACGGCCTGGGCAGCAACGAAGGCTGGACGCCCAAGTCCTTCCCGCGCCTGATGGCCGACATTTCCGGCGACGGCCGGGCCGACGTGGTCGGCTTCAGCAAAGATGGGGTCTGGACGGCGCTGTCCAACGGCGACGGCACGTTCGCGGGGCAGCGATTCGTGCTGGCGAACTTCGGCACCGCCCAGGGCTGGAGGGTGGATAGTCACCCCCGCCTGATGGCCGACATCACCGGCGACGGCAAGGCCGATATCATCGGGTTCGGCAACGCCGGGACCTATGCGGCCGTCTCCAATGGCGACGGCTCCTTCGGCGCCGTGCAGTTCACCGTGCCGATGTTCGGTTATAATCAAGGCTGGCGGGTCGACCGGCACCCGCGGTTCGCCGTCGACCTGACTGGCGACAGGCGGGCCGATCTGGTCGGCTTTGCCAACAGCGGCGTCTGGGTGGCCATGGCCAACGGCGCTGGCGGCTTCAACACGGCCTTCCAGGCGCTGCAGGCGTTCGGCGTCAACCAGGGCTGGGGCCCGCAGCATCCGCGCTACGTCGCGGACCTGACCGGCGATGGCCGGGGCGACGTCATCGGTTTCTACAACGACGGGGTCTATGTCTCGCTGGGCAATGGCCAGGGCGGCTTCAGCGCGCCGCGTAGGGCGGTCAACGCCCTGGGCTACAACCAGGGCTGGCGGGTGGAAAAGCACCCCCGCATCCTGGCCGACGTGACCGGCGATGGACTGCCCGACATCGTCGGCTTCGGCAACGCCGGGGTCTATGTGTGCGTGAACTTGGGCGGCGGCAATTTCGCCGCGCCGAGCTTTGTGAAGCCTGACTTTGGCTATAACCAGGGCTGGCGGACCGACCTCCATCCGCGCTTCGTCGTAGACCTCTCGGGCGACCGCAAGGCCGACCTGATCGGCTTCGGCGACACCGGGGTGCACGTGGCGATGAGCGCCGGCGGGGGCGGGTTCGGCCCGAGCTATCAGACGCTGAACGACCTCGCGGCGAAGTCGGCCAAGATCAAGCACATCTTCGTGCTGATGATGGAGAACCGCTCGTTCGACCACCTGTTCGGCTTCTCGGGAATCACGGGGCGTGACGCGGCCACCGGCCAGCCCACCACCATCAACGGTTTGAAGGGCGACGAGACTAATACGGTCTTCGGCGTCAAGTACCAGGTGGCGCGGGGCGCGGAGCCCCGCATGACACACGATCCCAACCATGAGTTCCAGGATGTGCTGCGGCAGCTTTGCGGGACAAACTCGGACGGGAGCGACCTGAAGTATCCGCCCGGAGGCCCCTACCCAACGATCTACAACTCGGGCGC
>JAKFWB010000500.1 GCA_021732945.1 Porphyrobacter sp. | reverse complement strand
ACAGCCATGCCGACCATTTCGGCGGCGTGCGCGGGGTGGTTGAACCCGCTGATGTCGCTGCCGGTCGCACGCAAGTCATTGCGCCTGAAGGCTTCATGGAAGAAGCCACCTCGGAGAATGTGGTCGAGGGCGGCGCGATGCTGCGCCGCGCGGCCTATCAGTTTGCCAGTGGAATGCCCCCCGGCCCAACCGGACAGATGGGCAGCGGCATCGGCATAGCGGTTTCAGGCGGGACATTATCACTGATCGCACCCACGGCTACAATCGCCGCCACCGGCGAGACGCGCGAGGTGGACGGCGTGCCGCTCCAATTCCAGATCGTTTCGGGCAGCGAGGCTCCGGCAGAATTCAACGTCTTCATCGCGCCGGAAAAAACCTTCCTCGCCGCCGAAATCGCCACCTGCACGCTGCACAATATCCTCACTCCGCGCGGCGCCAAGATCCGCGATGCGAGCGCCTGGGCGCATTATCTGGATGAGGCCGTCACCCGCTATGCTCCGCAAAGTGATAACGTTATTTCAAGTCATTGCTGGCCGATCTTCGGACAGGATCGAACAACGGAATGGCTCACCGCGCAGCGCGATAATTATCGCTGGCTCCACGATCAGACCGTCCGCCGGATGAACCGGGGCGAGACCATGGCCGAAATCGCTGAAGCGCTGGAAAGCTCGCCGCCGCCCGGCCTTTCGGCTGAATGGTCGACCCATGGCTATTACGGCACCGTCAGCCACAATGCCAAAGCGATCTACCAGTTTTATCTCGGCTGGTATGATGTCGTTCCTGCCAACCTCCACGCCCACCCGCCGGTGGAGCGGGCCAAGCGGCTGATCGATGCGCTCGGCGGCGCTGACCGCACCATGGTGCTGGCGCGCAATGCCATGAGCGCGGGCGATTATCGCTGGGCATCGGACCTGCTCCAAAGCCTTGTCTTTGCCGCGCCCGAGAATGCAGCCGGAAAGGCGCTGCTGGCCGAAAGCTATGAACAGCAAGGGTTCCAATCCGAAAGCGCGATCTGGCGCAACCAGTTCCTCGCCGCTGCGGGCGACTTGCGACAGGGTCGCGCGCCGATGTCCGCCGCGCAAAGCACCGACTTGATCGCGGCAATAGCCACGCAGGAATTGCTCGATTCCGCCGCCACTCGGTTCGCCCCGGAACGATTTGGCGGGCGCAGCTTGACGATCGCACTCGACCTGACCGACCGCAAAGAGCAGGCGACGATCGAAGCCAATGGCCGCGTGCTGATCGGCCGCGTCGGTGCTCTGCCGTCAGCGCCCGATGTGACGGTGCGCGGCCCGCGCGCGCTGTTGCTCGCGATGCTGTTCCTCAAGCAGCCGGTCAGCGCAATGCAGGGCGCTGGTCTTCAAGTCGAAGGCGACGCCGCTGCACTGCAAGCCCTGATCGACGCGCTTGATCCGGTACCGCAAGGCTTTGACATTGTGACGCCCTAGAACGAACACTCCGTGCCGGCCGCAGCCTCATCGCGGGAAATTTCGCTGATCTGGAGCGTAAAAGCACCTCGCGAAGCGAAGGTCAGGCGGCCGCCAGCCGTGCCAAGGCACGCGCTGGAAAGCACCATCTCGCGCCAGCCCTTGCCCTCTGCCACCGCCATCGACTGAGTAATGTCGAAGGCGGCGGCACCTGAGGTCACGGTGATCGGCGCGGTCGGGCGCGCGGTGACCTGATAGGCGATGCGCCACGCTGCGCCGCTCTCCGGCCCGGTCAGCGTCAGCTTGGAACCGGGGGCAAAGACGATCCGGCGCGCGTCTTCCTGCGCCTTGCGGTCGATCCCGGTCGCGGTGATGCCATTGCCACCGCCGCGCAGATCGGGCAGCAGCGCGTTATCTGCCACCGCCTGCACCTGAGCGCCGAGCTTGCCACTGACGAACCAAGCGGCGCCATTGTCGGCAGTGAGTGCATTGCAGCTCTCATCCAGCGGGGCGAGCCGCACGGTGCTTGTCAGGTCAAGCCCGAAGCCGATTGGAAACAGCGCACCTTGAGGCCCATTAACCGGATTGCCATCACAGCCAGCCGGCCAGCTGAACGACAGCCGTCCGGTTGCCGGCCGTTGGCCGAACAGCACGTCGGCCACCCCGGCCCCCTCGCTTCCCGGCAACCACGCGGCGACGAAGGCATCGGCGGCGTTCAGCTCGCGGTTCATCCACAAGGGACGGCCCGACAGGAATACAGCTACGGTTGGCACACCCTTGGCGCGGTAGGCCTTGAGCAGGGTCAGCCCTTCCTCGTCGCGAAAAGCCATGTCCTTCCGGTCACCAACGAATTCGGCATAGGGCTCCTCGCCAAACACCACGACGGCGACGTCGGGCTTGGTTGCCGAGGCTTGAGCCCCAGCCAGCGTCGCAGAGCCCCCGCCGGCCTTGACGGCGGCGGCGATGCCTGCGAAGATCGAGGTTGCACCGGGGAATTGCGCGGCGGTTAGATCGCCCCCGCCCTGCCAGGTGACCGACCATCCGCCAGCCTGCTGCGGGATGTTATCCGCCGCGCTGCCCGCAACTTGAACCTTAACACCAGGTTTCAACGGCAACACACCGTTATTCTTAAGCAACACCTGTGATTTCGCGACCGCCTCACGCGCAATCGCGCGGTGTTCGGGCGAACCGAGCTTATCCCACTTGCCGCCCAGCGCGCGGGCCGAAGGCTTCACTTCGCCATTAAAGATGCCCAGCTGCTGCTTCAGCCGCAGCACCCGCAGCACGGCTTCATCCAGCCGCGCCATCGGGATGGTGCCATCCTTGACCTGCGCGGTGAGCGAGGCGTGGAGCGCCTTCCAGTCTTCGGGCACCATATAGACATCAAGCCCGGCCAGCAGCGCCTGCGGGCAATCGGAATTGGTGCAGCCGGTCACTTGTCCGTGACCATTCCAGTCCCCAACAACGAGGCCGCCAAAGCCCAGATTGCCGCGCAATTCACCGGTCAGCAGCGGCCCGTTGCCGTGCATCTTGCTGCCGTTGATCGAATTGAAGCTGGCCATCACGCTGGCAACGCCTGCACCGATTGCGGCCGGATAGGGCGCGGCGTGGATCGCCATCAGCGCCTTGAGATCGCCGTTGACGTCCCCCTGATCAACCCCTTGCGCGGTGCCGCCGTCGCCGAAAAAGTGCTTCGCTGTTGCAGCCACCTTGCCTTCGCCAAGGAAGCTGGGCTCGCCGGGGCGGCCTTGCAGTCCTTCGACCATGGCCGCGCCCAACTTTGCGACCAGT
>JAKFWB010000502.1 GCA_021732945.1 Porphyrobacter sp. | reverse complement strand
GTCTGGAGGCCGAAGCTCGTTGAAATCCTCGCAATCGAGCCGGGAGAGCGCGTGCTCGACGTCGGATGTGGGACGGGGTCTTTGGCAATTCTACTAAAAAAGCGCTGGCCCGGCGTCGAGATAGTCTGTCTCGATCCCGATCCGGCTGCGCTCTCGATTGCCAAGTCTAAAGCCGATGCAGCGGACGTCGATATCGAATGGCGTCAGGGATTCGCCAGCGATGCAGCCAATGCCGACACGTTCGACAAGGTCGTTTCAAGCCTGGCCTTTCATCAGGTGCCTGTTCCGGGGAAGCGCGCGGGGATCGAAGCCATGTTCGCTGCGGCGAAAACCGGAGGCACTGTCTGTATTGCCGATTATGCGCAGCAATCCCGCCGACTCATGCGGTTGGCGTTCCGGTTCATCCAGTTGATCGACGGCAAGGCCGATACGCAACCGAACGCGGATGGGTTTTTGGAAACCGAGCTATCGAAACATTCCGGCAAGACGGTAAAGCCGGTATTTGCCATTGATACGCCGACAGGCACGATTTCCATTTTCCGCCAAGAAAAGGCCGACGGGTGAGTGTGAAAGCCCTTCTTGAAGGCGAAATGACCGCCTATCGCGAGGCGCGTGCCCTCGGTGAAATCAAGGTTGCTTGGCACCATCTCGAACGTGCGCATATCGTTTCACAACCCTATCTTGGACCGCACCTTGCCAGCCATTGGGCGATGCTCGGTTTCGCGTTTGATCAACACGACTGGCGTGAAGTCGTGGGGCAGATTGTCCGGCTTGTGCTCGCGCCGCTCGGCGCGCTTACTGGTCGCATACCTATCGGCAATACTGGTCGGTCCGATGTCGGTGCCTTCAAGCCAATGCCAATAGCCGACGATTTGTTGGCACAGATCGAGAGACTATCAAAATGACAGATTTCTTGTCGATCATGTTGCCAACTGCTAACCGCAAGTTGATGCAGGGTCGGTTTACCTCTTTATTTGTCATGCTGGCGATATTGTTTTGCGCAATTGTTATCCCGGCGACGACCTATGCGCAGGATATAGCTGCCTCGCATGGCAGCGAGATGTTTGCGATGCCCGAACATGCGGACGATGCCGATCATGAGGGCAGTGATCAGCAGACCGGCGATGAACCCTGTCATGTCGTGAGCCATCATCATTGCAGCGTTGCGCTTACGGTCGATGCTCCGTCGCTGACCGTTGCTTTGTCCTTGCGGAATGCGAGCCTGTTGCCGCTAACGACCGCCTCCATGTCATCCTTTTTGCTGGCACCTCTTACCGAACCGCCTGCTGCCTGATCCTGACCGTTTGCGGGGGCAAGCCCTCGCTTGTGTTCAAGGATCAGGAGATTTTTCATGTTTTCCCTTTTTCGAGCGACACTGCTCGCGGGCGCGCTAGTTGCCTGCGGGCAAGCTGCTCAAGCCGAGCCAATCTCGCTCTCCGACGCGTTATCCCGAGGCGCTGAGAGTTCGCCGCGTATCGCTCAATCGAGGGCGCAGGCGGATGCTGCCGAAGCACGCGCAAGGCAGGCGGGGGTGTCGCCTAACCCCGAACTCAGCGTCGAGGTCGAGAATTTTGCCGGAACCGGCGCTTTCTCGGGACTTCGCAGTACCGAGGCGACGCTTGCGATTAGTCAGCGGATTGAGCTCGGTGGCAAGCGAAGCGCCAGAGTGGCGATTGCTGGTGCCGAACGCGATTTCGCGTTTCTGTCCTACAAGGCCGCACTCGCTGACCTTAATCGCGATATCCGTCTGGCGCATGCCGAACTTCGCGCAGACGAGGATCGGGCAGTGCTGGCGCGCGACAATACAGCAGCAGCCGAGGAGCTGGCACGAACGGCCAAAGTGCTCGTCGAAGCCGGTCGTGATCCGCCGCTACGCCAGCTTAGAGCCGAGGCAGCGCTTGCGGAGGCCAAGGCCGAGCAGGCACGCACTTTTGCCGAATTGCTAATCGCGCGGCGTTTGCTCGCAACGCTCATAGGCAGCGAAGATGCCGAATTGTCGGCCACAACCGATGCCGAAATGCCACCGGCCAATGTTCCGCTGGATATACCGTCGCTCAATGAGCAGCTTGTGCTTGCCCAGCGAGGGGCAGCGCAGGCACGCGTAAGACTCGCGCGCGCTGACGCTGTTCCAGATGTGACGGCGAGCGGCGGTGTCAGGCGGTTTGCCGAGGGCCGCGAGACTGCACTTGTTGCCGGTGTATCAATTGCCCTACCTTTTCGTGATCGTAACCGGGGCAATATTGAAGCAGCGCAGTCGGAGAGTTTGGCTGCGGAGTCAGCGGCACGGCTAGCCCGGATCGATGCAAACCGCGAGCGTCAGGATGCGCGCATCCTGCTTGGCGCTGCCGAAGTGCGTTACGAGGCGCTTGCGGGTCCCGGCATTGCCCAGGCCGAGGAGGCGCTGCGGCTTGCGCGCATTGGCTATAATGCGGGCAGATTTTCGCTGCTCGAACTGCTTGACGCACAGACCGCGCTGACCACGGCCAAGCTCGCTCTCATCCAGGCTCGGCTCGACCGCGCCAACGCACTTGCCGCGCTCATCCGCGCGAATGCGCAGTGAAGGAAAATTTCATGGAAACCGATACCAACAAAAACAAATTGATCGCGGGTGCCGCTATTGCTGCCCTCGTGCTTGGCGGCGGCGGCGTGTTGCTTGGTCGTACAATGTTCGCGCCCGCATCGACGGCGACAGCCGGAGCAGAAGAAGGTGAGGGAGGCGAGGAAGAAAGCCAAGGCCCCGAAGGCTTCGTCGCGATGGAAGACGCGCGCGCGAAAGCGGTGGGCATCATCACCGAAGCAGCACAGGCTGGCGGCCTTGGCGCTGAAATCATTGCGCAGGGCGTAGTCGCAGCCGCACCCGATGGCGAAGCCGTGCTTACCGCGCGCGCCGACGGCGCGCTTACCCGTATCGTCAAGCGGTTGGGTGACAGTGTGAGGGCTGGCGAGACCGTTGCTTATCTGGAAAGCCGCGACGCATCCGCGATTGCTGCCGAACGCAGTTCAGCGTCAGCACGTGTGATAGTTGCTCGCTCGGCATATGCCCGCGAAAAGAAGCTATTCGATGCGCGCGTCACCGCAAGGCAGGATCTGGAGGCGGCTCAAGCCGTGCTCGCCGAAGCCGAAGCCGAGGCGCGGCGGACGCGATCGGCCGCAGGTGCAGCCAAGATCACCAGCGATGGCCGTTTCCTTATCGTGACCAGCCTGATCTCAGGCCGTATT
>JAKFWB010000344.1 GCA_021732945.1 Porphyrobacter sp. | reverse complement strand
CCGAGCGGATCGCCGCCCAACTGCCGCGCACCAGCCTGACCGCGCAGGGCCAGCGACCCACCCGCCAGCACAAGGACTTGTGGCGGCTGCACTGAGCCAAGCGGCGCCCGTCAGCGCTCTCCCGCTTCACGGCGCGCTGGTTGCGGGCCGGATGGGGATCGCATAGGCTGTAGGGATGACGCCGCCGCTCCCCCGCCCGCCGCTGATCACCCGCCGTGCGGCGTGGCAGGGCATGGCCGGCGCGATGGTGACAGGCATGGTGGCCGGATGCGCCGCACGCAGCGGCGAGCCAGCCCTGACCCTGCTGATCGATCCTGCCGCGACTGCCGTGCCCGATCTGGTTGATCTCAGCCGCTTTGACCCGCGCCTCAGGTTCGATATCCGCTATGCGACCCCCGCCAACTTCATGAACCGGGTGCTCTACCCCGTCGCCCGAGCCGTGGCGCAGCGACCGGTGGCGCAGGCGCTGTCCAAGGTGCAGACCCGCGCCGAAGCCGCCGGGTTCGGCCTGCTGATCTTCGATGCTTACCGCCCCTGGCAGATCACCCGGATGATGTGGGACGAGACCCCGCCGCAGCAACGCGAATTCGTGGCCGACCCGCGCACCGGATCGCGCCATAATCGCGGCTGCTCGATCGACCTTTCGCTCCACCGCGATGGGGTGGAGGTGATGATGCCCAGCCCCTATGACGATTTCACCCCGGCAGCCTATCGCAGCAACACCACCGCGCCGCCGCAGGCCGCGGCCGCCAGCCGCATGCTGGAAGCATGGATGGTGGCCGAGGGCTTTGTGCCCTTGCCCAATGAATGGTGGCATTACGATTGGGCGGACTGGCGCAGCTACCCGATCATGGACGTGCCGCTGGAGGCGGTCACGGCGGGCTGAGCGGGGGTTATTCCCGCGCCGCCACGGTAGTAATCGGATCGGCCGGATTGTGCTTGGCAAGGAAGTCGCTCAGCGCATCATACCATTGCTGTTCATTCTCGGGCTTGGAGAAGCTGTGGCCTTCGTCCTTGATCACCATCGTTTGCGGGGGGACCGGCGCGGTGCGGGATGCTTTTTCGAAGATGTTATACTGGCTGAAGGGCACCACGATGTCCTTTGTGCCATGCGCCAGCAGCAACGGGCGATTGAGCGCGGCTGCAAGGCCGATCGGAGAGACGGCCTTTACATCCTCGACCCCTTGGCCGCGCACCCGGTCGCGCCAGCGCTTGAAACCACCGCGGCTGAAGGACTGCCGGTCATAGCGAAGCTGCTTTTCCAGATCGGTGACCCCGGCCCAGCTTGCAGCGCAGCGGTAGCGTTCCGGATTGCGCAGCACCGCCCACATCGCAGCGTAACCGCCATAGGAACCACCCACGACACAGACGCGCGCGGGGTCGGCAAGGCCCTGCTTCACCGCCCAATCCATGGCATCATCAAGATCGTCCTGCATCGCGCGGCCAATCTGGCCGGTGCCCAGTTCGAAAAAGGCCCCGCCATAGCCACCTGATCCACGGAAATTGGGCTGAAGCACAGCATAGCCGCGATTGGCGAGGAGCTGGACTTCATCATTATACTCAAGCTTGTCGCGGATCCCATAAGGCCAACCATGGGGCATGATGATCAACGGCAGGCCCTTGGCTTCGCGCCCACGCGGCAGGGTGAGATAGCCGCGGATCACCGCTCCATCGCGCGCCGTATACTGCATGGGACGCGGCTGGGCGAGCGCGTTGAAATCCAGCGCGGGGCGGTATTGCGAGATTTGTTTCAGGGTCTTGGCGGCCGGTTCGTAGAGGTAAAGAACGCCCGGATCGGCCTCGTTCCCGGCATAGACCAGCATTCGCGCGCCATCCTTGGTGCGGCTGGGCACCCACACCTCAACATCGCCCAAAGCCTTGCGCAAGGCTGCGCTCTGGCGCTGCACCGGAGGATCGAAGTAATGCACTTCATCACGGTCTGCAGTATAATAGGCGGCATAGGGCTTGCCGTCTTTCAGGGTGGCGCTGTCAAGGTCCCAATCGGGATGTTCGTAAATCGTCTCCACCACCTCGCGCGTGGCAAAGTTGAACCGCCGCAGGCCGACCCGCCCGGTCTCGCCTTCAGACAAGACATAACCTTCGTCTGAACCGTTGATAATCTGCAAGGCGTCCCAATAGCCGTCGTTGGATTCGCCTTCCTTGAACCGCCCAATCAGTTTGAGATCGGAATCGCCGTCGGCACGGTAATAAATCCGCAACCGCCCGTCCTTCCAGCCGCTGCCCATCCGCACCACGCCGCTTTCATCGGCGACCAATGTCAAAACCCCATCGCGCGGTTCCTGGACTGTCTTCACCTTGCCTTCAGCGGCCAGCTCATGGCGCATCACCGAAGGATAATCATAGATCGAGTTCTGGATCGCCACGAGGATGTGGGAGCCATCTTCGGCGACGTGGATGACATTGTCGCCCTCGACCACATTGGTGCGACCGAACAGACGGGTCAACGTGCCGTCCGTCACGTCAGCTAGGATCAGGCGGGTGTAACGGACATCATCGCCGAAGAATTTGCCAGCGGTGGAAACGGAAAGCAGCAGCTTGTTGTCAGTGACCCAGCGGTACCATTCGAACTGATCGGAAGGATCGGTCCCAAAAGCGCGCACCAGCTCGCGGGTGACGACATCAGAAATGATGAACTGCGGCTGGCCGTTTTGGCGACGGAAGTAGGATATTTTGCTGCCGTCCGGTGAAAGCTTGGCATCCCAAAAGGCCGAGCGCCCGGCAAAATCCTTGGTCGCGATCGTCGGCGGCGCGGCTTCGACTGGGGTGTTGATTGGCGCTGAGCCAGAGGCGGCGTCCTGTGCGCTAGCGGCATGAGCAAAGACCAGCATCATGCCGACGGCGCACGCCCGGCCGGCTAAATTCACGATTCCTCTCAAGACCTGCAACCCTTGATCGACCCGATTCGCCTTACCGCTCCAAGGCTATGATTCCACGCGCCAATAGCAAGTGAAATGCAGCGGATACCAGCGCGCGAATTGGCGGGAGTGAGCGCTCACCCCTTCGCCAGCAGTTCCTCGATCTGGCCGAGGCGTTCCTTGCCGAAGAACATCTCGTTTGCGCCGCCTTTCGCCCCCACAAACATCGTCGGAATGCCAAACGCGCCGCGCGCGACCGCTGCGTCGGTGTTGGCGACAAGACCCTGTTTGATCGCGTCGGTTTGCGCGCGGGCGAACAGCTCGGCGGGATCAAACCCGGCCTTGCCC
>JAKFWB010000185.1 GCA_021732945.1 Porphyrobacter sp. | reverse complement strand
CCGCCGCTGCAATTGGGCAACCGCACCATCCGGCTCGATCAGCCCCAGGTGATGGGCATCCTCAATGTCACGCCCGACAGCTTCTCTGACGGCGGCCAGCATGATGATCCCGCCGCAGGCCGCGCCCATGCCGCCGCCATGCTCGAAGCGGGCGCAGCGATCATCGACATTGGGGCGGAGAGCACGCGCCCGGGCGCCTCTGCCACCTTCGAGGATGAGGAAATCCGCCGGGTCGTCCCCGCCGTGGAGTATTGCGCGGCGATGGGGGCTGCGATCAGCATCGATACGCGGCGCGCTGGCGTGCTGGCTGCGGCCATGGCGGCCGGGGCGCATATGGCCAATGATGTATCCGCCCTGCGCTACGACCCGCGCAGCGCCGAGGTGGTGGCGTCGAGCGCCTGCCCGGTGGTGCTGATGCATGCGCCGGGCGCGGGTGAGGATCTGCACAAGGGCGGCGATTACGCCGATGTCGTCAGCGAGGTGTTCGATTTCCTCAAGGCGGCGCGGGCCAAGGCGATTGCTGCGGGCATTGCCGAGGACCGCATCATCCTTGATCCCGGTATCGGCTTTGGCAAATCGCTCAGCGAAAACCTCGCGCTGATGAATGCCTTGCCGCTGTTCCACGCAATCGGCAGCCCGCTGCTGCTGGGGGTCAGCCGCAAGCGGATGATCGGCGCGCTGTCGGCGGAAGAGGCCGCTGACCGGCGGCTTGCAGGATCCATCGCGCTGGCGGTAAAGGCGATGGACGCAGGCGCCCACCTGCTGCGGGTGCATGACGTGGCCGAGACGGTGCAGGCCCGCAATGTCTGGCGGGGCCTGAGGGACGCCGCGCTCACCGATTTCAGCACGCTGCCAGCGGACTGACGCCGCGTCTGCGGACATTTCCTACACCCTATGATCCGACTATCCTCCGGGTCATGAACCTGACTGCGTCTGGGAGCCTGACGGAAATGCTGTGGGGCGCTTTTTCTCCCTGCAGGCAATGTGTCAATTTCGTTTTTCTGGATCAACATCATGAATATTATGCAAAATATGAGCCAGATCCCGCTTGATACGGTGTCAACTTTGTCAGCTTCGATCCCGTGCGGATCTTGGCTTCGCCGCTTGTCGCACCTGTGTCATGGAGTCGGGCAAGAAGACGGCTCCACGCGAGTCTGATTGAAGGAACCTGCCGATGCGCCTGCTGCTGCCTGCCGCCACACCTCTCGCCGCCATCGCGCTTGCTTTCGCCGCAGTTCCAGCCCTTGCGCATGACGATGAGCCCGCGCCCACCCGCGCCGCGCCCGTTGCTGTGAGCCTGACCCCCGACCAATTGCTCGCCCCCTATTATGCTGAGCTGCGCAAGTCCGTCACCATGCCCGAAGCCGGCCCGAATCCGGCGCTGGCCGCCGCCACCACGCTGACCCGCATCGCCTTTGGCAGCTGCAACCATCAGAGCGCGCCGCAGCATATGTGGGCGCAGATTGCCGCGCAAAATCCGCAGCTGTTTCTGATGATTGGCGACAATGTCTACGGCGACAATGGCTGGGATGCCGATGCCGGGCTGGAGAGCCTGCGCGCATCCTATGCGCTGCAAGCCTCGCACGCCGAGTTTACCGGGTTCCGCGCCAAACATCCGATGATGGCCACCTGGGATGATCACGATTTCGGCCTGAACGACGCGGGCGGCAGCTTCCCGATGCGGCGCTGGGGCGAGGAATTGTTCGAAACCTTCTGGGGATCATCCGACGCGGTGCGCGCCCGACCTGGGATCTATGAGAGCACGATCACCGGGCCGGAAGGCAAGCGGGTGCAGGTCATCCTGCTCGATACGCGCTATTTCCGCTCTGATCTGAAGCGGATGGCATGGTCGAAGGATCGCCCGCCGCTGGGCGGCTATCTGCCCGATAGCGATCCGGCCAAGACCGTGCTGGGGGCTGACCAATGGGCATGGTTGCAGCAGGAGCTGGCCAAGCCCGCCGATCTGCGCATCCTCGTCTCCTCGACGCAGGTGATCACCGATGCCCACCAGTTCGAAGGCTGGACCAATTTCCCGGCCGAGCGCGAAAAGCTCTATGATATGATCGCCCAGCGCGAGGATAGCTGGCTGGTGATGCTGTCGGGCGATCGCCATGCGGCGGGCATCTACAAGACGGAATATCAAGGCGAAACGCTGTGGGAGCTGACCAGTTCGTCGCTCAACCTCGCTTTCGGCAACGACAATGACAAGAGCACCGCGCGGGAGCCTGATGATCGCCGGGTGGGCAAGTTCTTCTCGGTCGAGAATTACGGGCTGATCGATATCGACTGGAAGGCCAAGGCGCTGACCATGACGCTCAAGGCCAATGACTCCGGGATGCTTGCGCAGCAGCGCTTCGGCTGGTGATGTTCTGGCAAAGTCTCACGAAATCAGAGGGTAAAGCCGCCGTCTGACACCATCACGTGGCCCGTAATGTTGGAAGCGGCGTCGCTGAGCAGATAGAGGATGCTGTCCGCCATCTCGTCAGAGGTGGCGAAACGGCCCAAGGGCGTGGTCTTGGCCATCGCCTTGATCGTCGCCTCGCGGCCGATGGCGGCGACCGATTTGGCGAAATCCTCGCCGCTTTCCCAGATCGCGGTGTCGACGCCGCCGGGAGCTATCGCATTGATGCGAATGCCGTTTTTGGCGCTCTCGACAGCCGCGATGCGAGCCATGTGGGCGACCGCTGCCTTGGAGACGCCGTAGGGGCCAATCCCCGGCACCGGCTTCAGCCCGGTGACCGAGGCGACCACCACCACGCTGCCGCCTTTGCCCTCCATTGCCCGCAAGGAACTGGCCAGAGTGAGGAAGGCACCATCAAGGTTGACGTCCATCACCCGGCGCCATTCGGCGAGTGAAATCGATGCAATCGGGCCGCCCGCACCGATGCCTGCATTGACCACAGCATGGTCTAAACCTGCAAGAACCGGTGCAATACCCGCCCATAACCCCTCATCAGCCACGCTGCCGACAATGCGATGCACCTCGCAGCCCGGCAAATCGAGCGCATCCAGTCCCGCGCCATCAATATCGACCAGAAACAGCTTGCCCGCGCCCCACGCCGCCAAGGCCCGCGCGCAGGCCGCGCCGATGCCCGATGCCGCGCCAGTGATGAGCGCAGAGCGCCCGGCGAAGTCTTGATTGATCGTCATGCCCCGCCCGCTAAGCCCGCAGGCCTTGGCGATCAAGCCGCGTTATCAATCCCGAGGTCGGAAAGCTTGCGATAC
>JAKFWB010000017.1 GCA_021732945.1 Porphyrobacter sp. | reverse complement strand
CCAACACGCCTGCGCAAAACCCCGCCGCGCGCCCCTTGACCCACGCGAACATTTCCGGAACACACCTTCTCCATGAGCCTCACCAAAATCTCCGTGCGCGGTGCGCGCGAGCATAATCTCAAGGGTATCGACATCGATCTGCCGCGCGACGCGCTGATCGTGGTCACGGGCCTTTCGGGCAGCGGCAAATCGAGCCTTGCGTTCGATACGATCTATGCCGAGGGGCAGCGGCGCTATGTCGAGAGCCTTAGCGCCTATGCGCGGCAGTTCCTTGAGATGATGCAGAAGCCCGATGTCGAGCATATCGACGGGCTCAGCCCCGCAATCTCGATCGAGCAGAAGACCACCAGTCGCAACCCCCGCTCCACCGTGGCGACGGTGACCGAGATCTACGACTATATGCGCCTGCTATGGGCGCGGGTCGGCACGCCCTATTCGCCCACCACTGGCCTGCCGATTTCGGCGCAGACCGTCAGCCAGATGGTCGACCGGGTGATGACCTTGCCTGAGGGCACCCGCCTGTTCCTGCTCGCCCCCGTGGTGCGCGGGCGCAAGGGGGAGTATCGCAAGGAGCTGGCGGAATGGCAGCGGCAGGGCTTCACCCGCGTGCGGATTGACGGCGAGATTTACCTGATCGAGGAAGCCCCTGCGCTCGACAAGAAGTTCAAGCACGACATCGAAGTGGTGGTGGACCGGATCGCGGTGAAAGAAGGCATCGAGACCCGCCTCGCCGAAAGCTTCGAACAGGCGCTGAAGCTGGCCGAGGGGCTGGCCTATGTCGATCTGGGGGATGGGAATGTTGCTGACCTCACAATGCGCGCCCCCGCGCAGGCGGGGGCCTCCGGCAAAGGCGCACAATCGACTGAGGTCCCCGCCTCCGCGGGGACTCACGCTCAGGATGGCGGCAAGATGAAAGGCGCAGGACTACCCCCCAACCGCATCGTCTTCAGCGAAAAGTTCGCCTGCCCGGTCAGCGGTTTCACCATCGAGGAAATCGAACCGCGCCTGTTCTCCTTCAACGCCCCGCAAGGCGCCTGCCCGGCCTGCGACGGGATCGGCGAGAAGCAGCTGTTCGATCCGCAGTTGGTCGTGCCCAACGAGGCGCTGACCCTGAAGCAGGGCGCGGTGGTGCCCTGGGCCAAGTCCAACCCGCCGTCGCCCTATTACATGCAGGTGCTCGCCAGCCTCGCCAAGGCTTACGGCTTCACGCTGACCACCCCTTGGAAGGATCTGGAGCCCGATCAGAAGCTCATCATCCTCCACGGCACGGGCGGGATGCCGGTGCCGCTGACCTTCAAGGATGGCCGCCGCGAATACACGGTGAACAAGGCGTTCGAAGGCGTGATCGGCAACCTCAACCGCCGCCTGCTCCAGACTGAAAGCGCGTGGATGCGGGAGGAACTGTCGAAGTATCAGACGGCGCAAGCCTGCGAGACCTGCGGCGGCAAGCGACTCAACGAGAAGGCGCTGAGCGTCAGGATCGCCCAGACCGACATCGCCACCCCTGTCGCGATGAGCGTGGCCGATGCCAAGGCGTGGTTCCTCGCGCTCGATGCGCAGCTAACCTCGCAGCAAAGCCAGATTGCCAAGGCGATCCTCAAGGAGATCAACGAGCGGCTGGGCTTCCTCGACAACGTGGGCCTCGACTACCTCAACCTCGACCGCACCTCTGGCACCCTCAGCGGCGGAGAGAGCCAGCGCATCCGCTTGGCCTCGCAGATCGGCTCCGGCCTCTCGGGCGTGCTCTACGTGCTCGACGAACCCAGCATCGGCCTCCACCAGCGTGACAACGACCGCTTGCTTGAAACCCTCAAACGCCTGCGCGATCTCGGCAACACCGTGATCGTGGTCGAGCATGACGAGGACGCCATCCGCGCCGCCGACTACATTGTTGACCTCGGCCCGGGCGCTGGCGTGCATGGCGGGGAGATCGTCGCGCAGGGGACGCTGAAGGACATCCTCAAGGCCAAGGGCAGCCTCACCGCCGATTACCTCACCGGGCGGCGCAAGATCGAGGTGCCGGCCAAGCGCCGCAAGGGCAACGGCCACAAGATCGTGGTCAAGAACGCGCGCGCCAACAACCTCAAGGGCGTGACCGCCAAGATCCCGCTCGGCACCTTCACCTGCATCACCGGGGTTTCGGGATCGGGCAAGTCCTCGCTCACCATCGACACCTTGCAGGCGGGCGCCGCGCGCGTGCTCAACGGCGCGCGGGTGATCGCGGGCGCGCATGACGCCATCACCGGGCTCGAATATTGCGACAAGGTGATCGAGATCGACCAGTCGCCCATCGGCCGCACCCCGCGCTCCAACCCCGCCACCTACACCGGCGCCTTCACCCAGATCCGCGACTGGTTCGCCGGCCTGCCCGAAAGCCTTGCGCGCGGGTACAAGCCGGGGCGCTTCTCCTTCAACGTCAAGGGCGGCCGCTGCGAGAAGTGCCAGGGCGACGGCCTCATCAAGATCGAAATGCACTTCCTCCCCGACGTCTACGTGACGTGTGAGGAGTGCCACGGCAAACGCTACAACCGCGAAACGCTCGAGGTGAAGTTCAAGGGCCTCAGCATCGCCGACGTGCTCGACATGACGATCGAGGATGCGGAAAGCTTCTTCAAGGCCGTCCCCTCGATCCGCGAGAAGATGCGGATGCTGAACGAAGTCGGGCTGGGCTACGTCAAGGTCGGCCAGCAGGCGACGACGCTGTCGGGCGGCGAGGCGCAGCGGGTGAAGCTCGCCAAGGAACTCGCCCGCCGCTCGACCGGGCAGACGCTGTATATCCTCGACGAGCCGACCACCGGCCTGCATTTCGAGGATGTGCGCAAACTGCTCGAAGTGCTGCACCGGCTGGTGGAGGGCGGCAATTCGGTTGTCGTGATCGAGCACAACCTCGACGTGATCAAGACCGCGGACTGGATTATCGACCTCGGGCCAGAGGGCGGGGTGCGCGGCGGGGAGATTGTCGCGGAGGGCACGCCCGAGCAGGTGGTGAAGGCGGAGCGGTCGTTTACGGGGCAGTATCTGGCGCCGCTCCTCCTCAAGTGAGCCCCCGCGCAGGGCGTCTCCTGAGCCTGTCGAAGGACGGGGCCTCATAATGGTTCGCGCCAAGCCGCCAAGAAGCCAAGAGTGCAATCCTCCCCTTCAGGGGAGGGGGACCATCCGAAGGGATGGTGGAGGGGCAAGTGAGGCCATCCTCCCCTTAAGGGGAGGGGGACCATCCGAAGGATGGTGG
>JAKFWB010000440.1 GCA_021732945.1 Porphyrobacter sp. | reverse complement strand
GGTGTTGGACGAGGCGCTGGCGCAGGGCCACACGGTCCGCGCACTCGCCCGCAAGCCGCAGCCTGAGCGGGCGCGGGTTGAATGGGTGTCGGGCGACCTTGGCGACACCGCCGCGCTCTCCGCTTTTGTCGATGGGGCCAATGCGGTGGTGCATGTCGCGGGGCTGACCAACACGCCTGACCCGGCGCAGTTCGAGGCCGCCAATGTCACCGGCACCGCCAATGTCCTTGCAGCGATGCACGCGGCTGACGTCCGGCGGCTGGTGTTCGTCTCCTCGCTCTCGGCGCGCATGCCCGAGCTTTCGGCCTATGGCGCATCCAAGGCGAAGGCCGAGGCGCTGGTGGAAGCATCGAACCTCGACTGGACCACAGTGCGCCCGCCCGGTGTCTATGGCCCGCGCGATGTCGACTACCTAGAGATGTTCCGCACCGCCAAGCTCGGTTTCGTCCCGCTACCGCCCGGAGGCGCGAGTTCGATCATCCATGCTGAAGATCTCGCCCGGCTGCTGGTCATCCTTGCCGCGTCCTCAAGTAGCGAAGCGGTAGGACCGGCAAGCAAGAAAGTCTACGAGCCCGACGATGGCCGCGAGGGCGGGTGGAGCCACAAGGAACTCGCCGCCGCGATTGGGCAAGCGATGGGCAGGCGCCGCGTTTTCGCGCCGCATCTGCCGCGCGCTGTCCTCGATGCCGCGGCCACCGCCGACCGCATCGCGCGGGGCGACCGCGCCAAACTCACCGCCGACCGCGTCGGTTACATGGCGCATCCCAACTGGGTATCACGCTCCGATCGCAAGGTGCCGCCGAGCATCTGGCAACCGCGCATTGCGGGCGAGGAGGGGCTGAAGGCAACGGCGGAGTGGTATAAGCGCGAGGGGTGGGTTTAGTTTTTCCTCCCCGCGTACTGCGCAATTCCAAGCGTCATCACGTTCGTCAAAGCGTCCGCCATAGACCTGAATCGACTCGGAACTTTACTTGGGCCGTGTTACCAAGAGTCGGGTAAATCCGTGAGCTTAGGGGGCAAGTGAATGGCGGCGCTAAATGAAGAATACTTCAACCAACCCGAGGCCCTTTTTGAAGCGCGCGGTGACAGTCGCCCACGACGTAAAATCATCGATGAAGTTGCCCGGACCTACGAATGGACCGAGTGGACTGCCGGTGAAGGTGGCATTGTCTCCCCGAGGCGATATGAGATTGCCGCCGGGATCACCCTTGTAAGGTTCGGTGGGTTCGGAGATGGCGCTGACAAGGACCGTACCCGCGAACAAATCGAAAACCCGTTTTTGCGCAACCCAAAAGAGCGTGCTTCGGGCCCCATGTATTTCGGGGCGATGGTCGCGTTGGGTGCGTGGTGGCTGGAATGGTCCGCTTACAAGGCCATCGAGCACTATGCTGACCGGATCGGCGAATCTGTTGCCTACGCTGTGCGCGAAGTTTGTGCTGTCCCCCCGGAGTGGAGCGATTTGAGCTTTGTTATTCAGGGGACCACCCGTTCGCCCTTGTTGGCCCATGCAGGGATCGGACGTGTCGTTAACGCCCGAAGCGGCAAGATTGATCCTGCGGCACATGGTAAGCCCCTGATCGACCAGCTTTTCATCCCTGGTCTTTCATATCCTGATCTGAACAAGAAAGCGATTATCGTCCACAGCCACGGGCCGCTTGATCCGGAAATGTCGACGAAGGGCGCGCGTAAGATCGCCGAATCGGCTGCCGCGATGCAAATGCGATTAAAGGCAGGTGTAACGCGGCGCTAATCTGGCTCTTGGAACTTACAAAAACGGTTCCTCGCCCGGCTTGTGGATGCCGCATTCGGTCTTGTCCCAGCCCTTCCACCGGCCCGAGCGCGGGTCTTCGCCCGGCGCGACCTGCGTGGTGCAGGGGGAGCAACCGATCGAGGGGTAGCCTTGCACGATCAGCGGGTGGCGCGGCAGGTCGTGTGCTTCGAAATAGGCGTTGATGTCTTCCGCTGACCAATCGATCAGCGGGTTGATCTTGAGCCGCCCTTGCGCGTCGCTTGTGTCCACCTCAAAGCGCGGCAAGTTGGCGCGGGTGGCGGCCTGGAACGCCTTCCGGCCAGTGAAGCTGGCGTCGTACCGCGCCATCACCTTCTCCAGCGGGCGCACTTTGCGGATCTCGCAGCAGCCATCGGGATCGTAGGACCATCTGAGGCCGGTCTCGTCCTTTTTCGCGAGGTCTGCCGGATCGGGGGTCAGCACCACTAGATTCAGGCCAAGCCGCGCAGCGAGCAGGTCACGATACTCTAGCGTCTCGGGGAAATGCTTGCCTGTGTCGAGGAACAGCACCGGCACCGTGGGGTCAACGCTGGCGACCAGATGCAGCAGCACCGCGCTCTCTGCGCCGAAGCTGGAGACGACTGCCAGATAACCCGCCAGCCCATCGCGGATCACCGCTTCGAGCATTTCCTGCGTCGTGCTGCCCCGGAACATCCGGTTCAGCCGCACCGCATCATGCTCGCTAAAGCGCGGCGCGAGGTCGAGAGTGTCGCGGGTGCGATCACTGGTGAGGGAGGCGATGGCTTCAGGCTTCATGGCGCTTGTCCGCAATGGTCCGGCGCGCATCGGCTGCACGCTGGTAGACATTGTCCCAAGTCGCGAAGGCGCGCGTTGCGTCTTCCTCGTCGAGGCGTTTGTCGGGGGCGAAGCTGTCAAACCCGCAGCGACGCATGTGGCTCAGCTGGTCGATCAGCACATCGCCCACAGCGCGCAATTCGCCGGTGTAGCCCGCTTCGCGCAGGATGCGGGCCGAGGAATAGCCGCGCCCGTCACCAAAGCCGGGGAAGTTGACTTCGACCAGAGCGAGGCGATCGAGGAAGGGCAGCAGCACGCGCGCATCATCACCCGGTTCGATCCGCACAGCGGTGGCGTTGGTCTGATCGCAGCAGGCATCAACGGTGACGGTGCCGTGATCGGCCGGCTCGTCATCGCGGAAGCGGAACTGGACTTCGTCGGGCGAGGTGCCGAGGTTCTGGGTCATTGCTGAACTCCCTCCTCTTTACGGGAGGGATAGCGAGACTTGGCAGCTTGCTGCCTAGTCGCAGCAGGGTGGGGCCTTGCGGCCCCAGCGAGCATTGCGGCTCGCCCCCACCCCTTGATACCCTCCCCTGAAGGGGAGGGGGAAAGAAGATTACCCATAAAGCGCCTCCTTGAACGGCTCCATGCCGATGCGGCGATAGGTGTCGAGGAAGCGTTCGCCATCGGCGCGCGCCGCGAGATAGACGTC
>JAKFWB010000314.1 GCA_021732945.1 Porphyrobacter sp. | reverse complement strand
AGCCGGCTGCCCGATCTGCTGCCCTGGCAATGGCGCGCCGACACCGCCCAGCACCGCGCAGCCGCCTGATCAGGCCGATCGTCAAACGTCGATCGCCGTCTGCCCGTGGCCCTCGCCGGATGCATACTGTGGACGGGCGGAGTATTGGGGACCTGCTAAGAGAACGTCACGCGCCAGAGGGCGGGAACTGAACTGATGGCGGCGTCCGCCGCCTAGTCCCGGTCCACTTCCGCCGCCCGACTTTGCCAGCCGCGAGCGCCCTATTGAGACGAATCCCGCCGGCACTCGTCTGATACGCATCCATCGCAGCGATCTCGGACCGCTCTATTTGGGCTCGACCGGCGGCAATCGCTTCGACGATCCCGCAAAGAGCTATGGCGTCTGCTATCTGGCTACGCCCCTTCTCGCACGCTACAAGGTCGGTCTGGGATAGGCTGGCGGCATCAGTCTCAGTGCCTCACGTAACGCCACACGCGCCCCTGCAGCCAGCGACAGGCCCCTCGGCCTTTATCTGAGAAATCCGTCGCTTGCAGCGGGCGCAGGGAACGTAGAAATTCCGTTCCTCGAGTTGTCTGCTTGATGCAGCACTGCTCCTCGTGTCAAAGTAACTGGAGCGCCATTTTGCGACCAAATCTCCCGGGACATACCTCCAAGCCTCCTCATTAGAGTGATTCCGCTCGTCGTATCGGGCGACATTGGTGCGCTGGAGCAGATTGCCGTTTGCGAGAGCCCGTGCTTCTCCCGCCGGACCGCCTAGAGTGCCGGCCTTTCCCTCATCGGTGCGATCACTCGGTGGGGAGACTCTGGCGAGGGAAAGGCCGAACTCAAGGTCATGAAATTCTTCGCATGAACTGGCTCCACGTCCAGTCGACCGGAGAGTGACCCGTGCGACATAATCGTGATCGATCTGCAGGTGGCATTCGATCCGCTCAAGGAGTGGCTGCGCGTTTGCGTCAACCTCGACCCTGGCAATACAAAGTGTCCATCGTGGGTCGCTGGGTAGTACCTTTCCGAGCTTTGCAGGCTTTGCTACCTCGACGACGGCTATTCCTTCTCGCGGGTCGATGCAGAAGAGGCGTGTATTGGCCACGTTTTGTGTTTCGTTCTCGAGGGGCAGCGTCCAGCCTGCATCGACAAGGGAATGGTAAGTCCCCCGCCCGGACGTATCGGCGACCAGAATTTCAATCGGCTTCGAGAGTGTGAGACGAAGCCCATCGTTGGCAATCCAAGCTGCTCCTTCGGCGATAATTCGGTCCCCATTGTCGAGTTTCGGGACTCTTCCAACGAAACGCTCTGTCAGGCCGTTGCGAATGGCAGGCATATTGACCATTCCGCCGGTGGCGAGACAGAGCTCGATGTCCTGGTAGGTCAGATGCGCTTGCTCAAGAATTTCGTCGATTCTCGCCAAGCCCTTCGCAACGATGCTGGAACTTAGTCTATCAAGTTCGTCGCGAGTAACTGAGCCCAAGAAGTTCTTACTGGGTCCGTCCGTCTTGAGGTAGTTCCGGACGATCACGTCCTCGCTATCGGTCTTTTGATCAGACAGGTGGATTTTGAGTATTTCGCACTGGTGCAACAGTTTTGCGGCCATGCCTGGTTGCTCGAGGGCTGTGATATCCTCGATGCCATGAGCCGTCGCATGTTTGGATCTTAGGTGATTCCGGAGGCGCTCATCGAACCTGTCACCGCCGACTTCATTATCGCCGAGGTTCGCCACCTGCATGATGGCCCCCCCTTGAATTCGGCAGAGGGTCAGGTCCAGCGTGCCTCCGCCCCAGTCGAAAACCAGCACCGACCGTCCTTCCAGGCGTGCAAGCTCACGACCAAGATCAGGCCTCGAACGAAGATAGGCATAAAGCGCGGCAACGGGCTCATGTACAAACTGCACGACACCGATGCCGGCCTTTCTTGCGGCTTGTCGCAGCGCTCGTCTCTCTGGGCCACCAAAGTCGACAGGAATGGTGAAAACGGCGCGAGTCAGGTTCTTACCAGAGGCTGCTCCTCGCGCGGCCGCGGCATCATTCTTGAGATGCTTCAGAACTTCAGCGACGGCATCGGTTGGCTCAATAGGTCGACCGTCAACAAAAATAGGGCCGTCGCGCCTCAATGACATTTTCGGCGAACGAACGAATCCCGGAGGCGCACCGGTCTCGGTCAGATCCATATTCTGCCTCGCTTCAGCGACCGACCACTATGTCTCCGCCGCGGTACCAGATGACTGACGGGTGAGGTCGCAAAGTGACCTGGTCGACCAAGGTCAACGCCCGCCCGCCGACTGTCACCGCAGCCAGGCTATTTGTGGTGCCAAAATCTATTCCAAAGACAACATCCGTCACGCTTTGGCCTCTTCAATAATCGAAAGAACGGCTTTGATCCGCTTCAATGCAAGGTTGGGAGCGGATGGTTCGATTTCTAACGCGTCGACTGCGTCTTGCAGCAGCGGTCCGATTCTTTCACCAAGAAGCACCCTCTGTCCGGCCTTGGTTTCCGAGAGGTCGTGGCCCCAGTGCTGGCGTTCGGCGGCAAGCGTCGCTTCAACTTCCGCCAGTTTGAAATTCCGTTGCTCTAGCTCACCTTGTAACCGCGCCAGCTCCGCTTGAAATCGTTCAAGCGTTGAGCGCGTGTCGGCAAGTCGATCGCGCAGGCCCGCAGAAATCTGGCGCTCTCGATCTCTGTCACCCTCGGCTGCCTTGACCATGTCGTGGCCGAGCCCGGCCATTGCGATCGCCAACCTAAACTCTGTGGATTTACCCTTCTGGATCGCACGAATGGCCAAGCGCGAGGCGCTCTTGCCTTCGGGGAACAGAAGCGAAAGCAAGCCTTCGGCAATTTGCCATGCTTGGAGGGAGCGTTTCTCGGCCAGCCAACACAACCCAATGCGAAGCCAGTTTTCCGCACCCTTCTTTTTCTCCTTGTCTTCCGTGCGAAGCCCTTCCGACAGCCCCTTCGTCAAGGATTTGAGGATCGCCTGTTTGTCGAGTTCCTGCGGGTCGAATGCGTCGCCAAGCTTCGTTGTTAGACGTTTCTGGGCGGCTCCCCAAATCCAGGCGTCAACCGGCTCGGGAAGCGAAGCTTGTGACATGAGGGTCCAGAGGCGTTCACCTTCAGGATCCATTTTTTCCATGAGCTCTACAGCGTCTGCCTGATCGCTTGGGGAAAAGCGTTTCACCCCATGAGTACGGAGAACCTTGAAAAAGGCAGACGCTGTAGAGCTCATGGAAAAAATGGATCCTGAAGGTGAACGC
>JAKFWB010000094.1 GCA_021732945.1 Porphyrobacter sp. | reverse complement strand
CTGGGAAAGTTGGCAAGCGCGAGGCGCTGCGGCTGGCCGCTGTCGGACCGCGCTGTCACGCCCAGCAAAGCGGCAACCCGCTGCTGATACATTTCCGGCGCGGACATGGCCGCCCATTGAGTCAGACGCTGATCGACCTGATCGGCCGGTACATCTTCAGAGGCCATCACGCGGGCCGCACGCCAGTTGCCTGCCAGCGCATAGGCATAGGCAAGGTTTTGGCGCAGCTTGGGCGAAGCGGTTTCGGATTGCCGCACGGCGTTGACCAGCACATGCACACCGCGTTCCGGCTCACCCGACAAGGCGAGCGCGAGGCCCAGATCGGCCGGATCGATCACGGCGGAATGGTCATCCAGCGCCGCAGCGGCTGCGCGCCCTTCACCCAGAGCAATCTTGGCGAGCGCAAAGCTCAGCACAGTGCGCGGGTTATCATCGCCGAGATCCAGCGCATCGCCAAAACTGGTTGCTGCCGCTTGAAAGCGCCCGGCTTCCATATAGGCTGCACCCAGCAGCGCCCGGAAACCGGGGTTGCGCGGATCTGCCAGCACAGCGGCTTCGGCGTGGCCGATAGCCTGATCGACCTGCCCCTTGGCAAGCGCGGTCTGCGCGCTGTTGAACGATACGTCGGCGCGCGGTGCTGCCGAAGTTGTACATCCCGTCAGCGCCAGCCCTGCCAGCGCAGTCGTTACTGCCAACGCCAGGCGCGGCGCGATTACGATGCTGCGGTCCATGTTCATTTCCCCATTGATCCTGCTGGTACACATTGTCGTAGTTGGTTGATCACGTTCAGTGGCGTTTGAGATGGTTGGCGATGACATCGAGTTCATCAAATTCGGCCAGCAACCGATCAAGCGCTTCGGTCACCAGAATTTGCGCGCTGATACCCTGCATGGTTGAAGCAAGGCGCAGCTTGAGATGGCGATCGGCATCAAGCCGAAGAGTAAAGGCAGCGCGGCGGCCCGATTGCGCGGCAGGCACACGCGCGGCTTGCGGCGTGCGCGGGGCGGCCTGCGGCGCGGGTTTGACGACGATCAGCGGCGCGGCGGGTTCGGCAACGACGAGGCTTGCTTCGGCTTCGTCCCCGTGTTCTTCTTTGTATTCTTCCTCAGCCGCGTCCCCGTATTCCGGCTCGTAACCGGCTTCGTAGTCTTCATCGGCGTCGTATTCAGGGTCGTGGGCTTCCGGGCCGGTCATCGCTGCATCGCCAAGCAGGCGCTGTTCGAGTCGCTTTTGCTGGCGGCGCACGATCGGGCCGGCGCCGTAGGCACCGTGATCAGAGCCGATGTCGGAATTGATCGGTACGATATCGGCGCTGAAGTCATGGGCGGCGTCGCCCATGTCGTTCCAGCCGAGATCTTCAAGCTGCTCGTCGCCCAGCGCCGACAGCGCCGATTCGTCATGGACGAGCGGGGCGACCTGCGGACGCATGGCGGGCTTGGCGCCGCCCTTGCGCGCAAGCAAGGAGGGGCCGAGCGAGGCAAAACCGGGATCGGACACTGCCCTTGCCCCTCGCGCTTACTGCGCCACCCGGCGGCCAAAGCCACCGGCGGGACGCGGCACGCCGCCCATCTGTTGCGCCGCGCCATTGGGGGCGGGGGCAAACACGGTGCGGCGGAAATTCTTTTCGAGCCGATCAGCAATATAGCGCCACAGCGCGGTGATCTCGGCGGCCGAGCGGCTTTCGGGATCGACTTCCATCACCGTGCGGCCATCGATCATCGAGGCGGCAAAATCGGTGCGGTGGTGCAGTGTGATCGGGGCGACGGTGCCGTGCTGCGACAGGGCAACGGCGGCTTCCGATGTGATCTTGGCTTTGGGGGTGGCACCATTGACGACGAACACCAGCGGCTTGCCAGCGCGTTCGCACAGATCGACCGTCGCGCCGACAGCGCGCAGATCGTGGGGTGACGGGCGGGTTGGCACCACGATCAGTTCGGCCACCGAAATCACCGACTGGATCGCCATAGTGATTGCGGGCGGGGTGTCGATCACCGCCAGCTTGAAGCCTTGCTGACGCAGCACCGCCAGATCATTGGCGAGCCGGGCCACGGTGGTCTGGGCGAAGGCTGGATATTCCGCCTCACGCTCGTTCCACCAATCGGCGAGCGACCCTTGCGGATCGATATCGATCAGCACCACCGGGCCAGCGCCTGCGCGCTGAGCCTGGACGGCGAGATGTCCGGACAGGGTGGTCTTGCCCGATCCACCTTTCTGCGATGCCAAAGCGAGAATACGCAACGCCTAGGTCCCCCTGGATTGATCCGCTGCACGCCGCCCTATTGCGACGCCTGACAGCGGGTGGTGGAGACGGGATCGCAGGATACCACTAATTTAGAGTTAACATCGGCGATCTTCGTGCAATCGCGTGATGCTGATGATGGTCGATTGGCGCGGCGGATTTCGCCGCAGAGTGCGGCAACGGTTTGCTAACCAAGTTTGCGATATAGCTCTCGCGAGACACGGATCACGCAGCATCGCATGAGGCATATGGCATGGCACGCAAACTGGCTTTGAGCATTGCGGGACGATCAGCCCGCATCGGATTGATCGCCGGGGCGCTCGCCCTGACGGCGCCCTCCGCAATGGCTGATGTGAAGGCCGGGGTCGATGCTTGGACGGCCGGCGATTACGCCCGCGCCGTAGTCGAATGGCAGGGGCCAGCGGCGCAGGGCGATGCGGATGCCTTGTTCAATCTGGCGCAGGCCTATCGTCTGGGCCGCGGGGTTGAGATCAACAACCAGCGCGCGCGCCAGTTGTATGAGCAGGCTGCCAGTCTGGGCCATGTGAAGGCTGCCGACAATTTCGGGCTGATGCTGTTTCAGGAAGGCGAGCAGGAACGCGCGATGCCGATGATCCGCGCCGCATCCGAACGCGGCGATCCGCGCGCGCAATATGTGCTGGGCCTGTCGCACTTCAACGCCGATTTTGCCCCGCGCGATTGGGTGCGTGCCTATGCGCTGATGACGCTGGCAAGCGGATCGGGCCTGCCGCAAGCGCGCGATGCGCTGGCGCAGATGGACCGGTTTGTGCCGTCGGCGCAGCGCAGTCAGGCCCAATCGCTGGCGCGCGAGCTGGAAAGTGGAGCAAAGTCGCAACGCGCAGCGGAACTGGCCGCATCGGAACTGGGCACAGCGGTGCCTTCTGCTGCGCCTGCGCCAGTCATTGCGGCTGTCAGCCAGCCTGCCTCAGCCCCCATTACCAAGCCCGCAGCCAAGCCCCCGGTGGTTTCAGTCGCGCCGCGTCCGGCACCGGCCCC
>JAKFWB010000400.1 GCA_021732945.1 Porphyrobacter sp. | reverse complement strand
ATGTGAAGGCGATCTTGTGGTTGCCCTGAATGCGCTTCTTGATCCGGTTGAGCTGGATCTTCACGATCCCACCGAGCATTTCCTTGCTGAGCGGCACGTAGGCGAGCTGCACCGTGCGCCCGATCAGCGCAGGCGGGAACACCTTGAGCAGCTCGGGCCGCAGCGCCGTCGCCATAACTTCGGGCGGCGGGGTCAGTTCGGGATCGGATGTCATGTCCATGATCAGATCGGTGCCGCAATTGCTGGTCAGCAGGATCAGGGTGTTCTTGAAATCGATGTACCGGCCCTCGGCATCGTTCATGAAGCCCTTGTCGAACACCTGGAAGAACATCTCGTGCACGTCGGGGTGGGCTTTCTCTACCTCGTCCAATAGCACCACCGAATAGGGCCGCCGCCGCACCGCTTCGGTCAACACGCCGCCCTGGCCGTAACCGACGTAACCGGCGGGCGCGCCCTTCAGCGTGGAGACAGTGTGCGCCTCCTGAAATTCGCTCATGTTGATGGTGATCATCGATTCCTCGCCTGCGAACAGCAGTTCGGACAGGACCACCGCCGTCTCGGTCTTGCCGACGCCCGACGGGCCGCACAGCATGAACACGCCGACCGGCTTGTTGGGATTGTCGAGCTTGGCACGGCTGGTCTGGATGCGCTTGGCAATCGCATCCATCGCGTGATCCTGACCGATGACACGGGCCTTCATCCGCTCGGCCAGATCAAGCGTGGACTTGATCTCGTCCTTGACCATGCGGCCGACCGGGATGCCGGTCCAATCGGCGACCACGGCGGAGACGGCATCGCTATCGACCACTCCGAACACCATCGGATCATCGCCCTGCGCGGCGTGCAGCGCATCGAGCGCCGCTTTCAGCGCTGTCATGGCGGCGGCTTCATCACCCGCAGGCTCCGCGCCTTCCTCTACCGGAGCGCGCGCAGCGGTCAGCGCATCGCGGGCTTCGACCACCTTGGCGAGCGCGACTTTCTCGCCCTCCCACTTGGCCATGGCTTCATCGAGCGCGACCTTGGCATCCTCGATCTCGGCGGTGATCTTTTCGTGGCGGTCATCGTCGCGGTACTGCGCGCCGCGTTCGCGCTCCACCACCTCGCGTTCAACCTCGAGCAGTTCAAGCTTGCGCTTGCGATCCTCGACCCGCGCGGGCGTGCCGTGCTGCGAGACGGCGACGCGCGCGGCGGCGGTATCGAGCAGACTCACTGCCTTGTCGGGCAGCTGGCGCGCGGGCACGTAGCGCTGCGACAATGTAACGGCGGCATCGACCGCTTCATCGAGCACCACGATCTTGTGGTGCCCCTCCATCATCGGCGCGATCGAGCGGATCATCAGGATCGCCTTTTCGCGGTCCGGCTCGGCGATATCGACCGTCTGGAACCGGCGGGTCAGCGCTGGGTCCTTCTCGAAATACTGGCGGTACTCGGCATAGGTCGTCGCGCCGATGGTGCGCAGGTTGCCGCGGGCGAGCGCGGGCTTCAGCAGGTTGGCCGCATCGCCTGTCCCCGCTGCGCCGCCTGCGCCCACCAAAGTGTGAATCTCGTCGATGAACAGGATGATCGGGGTGGCCGAACCTTCGACCTCGTCGATCACTGCGCGCAGGCGCTTTTCGAACTCGCCCTTCACGCTCGCGCCCGCCTGCATCATGCCGATATCGAGCGTGCGCAGCGTGACGCCTTGCAGCGACGGCGGCACATCGCCTTCTGCCAGCCGCTTGGCAAAGCCTTCGACCACGGCGGTCTTGCCGACGCCCGCTTCGCCCACCAGAATCGGGTTGTTCTGACGGCGGCGCAGCAGGATATCGACCAGCTGGCGTACCTCGGCATCGCGGCCAATGATGGTTTCGATCTTGCCGTCGCGCGCAGACTGCGTGAGGTCGATCGAATATTGCGCCAGCGCGCTGCCTTCGCCCGTCGCGCCGCCCGCACCGGCACCGCCGCCACCGCCGCCCGCATCGGCAGCCGCACCCGACACCTGCGTCGTCTCAGTCGATCCGCGCATCACATTTTCAAAATCGCTCGCCAGCCGGTTCGCGTCGATCTTGCGGAACTCTAGGCTGATGTTCTGGAGCGCGTTCCGCAGCGTGTTCGTCTTCAGCATCCCGTAGATCAGATGCCCGCTGCGCACCTTGGCCGCGCCGAATTGCAGCGAGGCATAGAGCCAGCCCTTCTCGATCGCTTCCTCGATCTGGGGCGAGAAGTCCGAGATCGCACTCGCCCCGCGCGGCAGCGCATCCAATGCCGCGACGGCATCGCGGGCCAATTGCGTATCATCAATGTTGAACGCCCGGCGGATCGCCGCGACATCATTCTGCGCGTCCTGCAACAGGATATGGACCCAGTGGACCAGCTCCACATAAGGATTGCCGCGCATCTTGCAGAAGCCAGTGGCGCTTTCGATCGCTTTTAGGGCGGTCGGATTCAGGCGCCCGAACAGGGCTGATCGGCTGATTTCGGTCATGTCATTCGTCCCCCAAGACGCGCGCCCTGCTGCATTTTGGCAGAGGAGCGGCGCAAATGCACATCTTCACGAAGATCATCATTGGCAGGCCGGCCGATCCATGAAGACCAGCCGAGCTGCGCGGTATCACCCAACCGCGCGGGGCGCACCTCGGCCTGCGGCAGGCACAGGGTCATGCCCCATTCGAGGTGCGACGGGGCGAGCGCATCCAGCGCCTCTGCCGCCAGTGGAAATTGATCGCCGCCGGGCAGCAACCGCCGGAATTGCTGATGGTTCTGCGCAGTGATGGTCACTTCGAACCGATCCGCCACCAGATAGACCTGTCGCCCCAGCAGCGCATCGCCCAGCCGGTGGTGGCACACCCCCAGCCGGGTTTGATCTTCAGCGGCGATATCGCGCATCACCGGCACGAATTCGCGGATGCTGACCGGCAGGCCCAGCAGGTGCTGCAATCCCCCGGCTATCGCTCCGGCGCTGCGGCGCGAGGCGAACAGCGCGGCATAATGCAGCCGGGTGTGCGCCGAAAAGGCCGATTGGTCCCCCGCCCCTTCACGCGCGCCGGTCAGCGCGGCGATGAAATCGGCGAAGTGATCATCCTCCACCCGGTCAGCCTGCACTGCGGGCTGCGATACCGCCCAGGCGCGGTAGAACAATTGCAGGAAGCGCCCGGCCAGCAGATCAAGGAAATCGCCGAAGGGATAGGTTCGGGCATATTTCCGTTCATAGGCCGCAAATTCGGTGAGATGGAGCGGCAGCGGCGACATTGGCCCAGTCAGCCCCAGCCAATACCCCGACGCATC
>JAKFWB010000095.1 GCA_021732945.1 Porphyrobacter sp. | reverse complement strand
AACGCGGGATTGAACTGATTGCTCCGCTGCCGCCCGAAAATGTCGGCGGGCTGTTCGCCTTCGTCGCCGATATCGCCGATCTGAAGAACCCACCGATCTGCGGCTCCGCGCCGCAAACCGCCAAAAACGGCAATTAAGCGCCGTGCCCCAATCGCTTTTGCCCGATGATATCACCGCACTGGCCGCGCGCGTGGTGGCGGAAAACACCGCCGCCGCGCGCAAGGTGGTGCTGGCGGAAAGCTGCACGGGCGGATTGGTGGCTGCGGCGCTCACGGAAATTGCGGGCTCTTCAGCCGTGCTTGACCGCGGGTTCGTGACCTATTCCAACCAAGCCAAGATGCAAATGTTGGGGGTCGCCAGCGACATCATCGAAACCTTTGGCGCAGTGTCGATTGCCTGCGCCTGGGCGATGGCGAAGGGCGCGCTCGACCGATCTGGTGCCGATATTGCCGTGGCGATCAGCGGTGTGGCCGGGCCCGGCGGCGGGACAGTCCACAAGCCGGTCGGCACGGTGGTCTTCGCGCGCGTCACCCGCAACGCCGATGGCGAGCCCGAGGGGGAGCTGAAGCATTTTGATGGCGGCGAAGGTCCTGATGGCCGGGCCGAAATCCGCCGTCAGGCGACGCTTTGCGCGCTGGAATTGCTGCTGCCGTAAAGCTGCGCGGCGCGCTGTTCGAAGGCCTCAACCATCTTGCGGAAGGCGCGATCGAAATACTGCCCGGCGATCCGTTCAAACAGGCGGTTCTTGAAGGTGAAGTCGACCAGAAAGTCGATTTCGCAGGCGTGATCCCCCACCGCGCGAAACGTCCAGACATTGTCAAGATCGCTGAGCGGCCCATCGAGGTAATGGACATCGATCTCAAGCGGCCGGGTTTTCTTGACGCGCGAGGTAAAGCTCTCTCGGATCGCCTTGAACCCCACCACCATGTCAGCAACCATTTCGGTCTCGCTGTTGGACCTTACGCGGGTGGCGATCACCCACGGCAGAAACTCCCCGTAACGGCCCACATCCGCCACCAGATCGAACATCTGTTCAGCACTGTAAGGCAGGCGGCGGGTTTCGCGGATACCGGGCATTGCGGTTAAACCTTGGCTCCGGACTTCGCGAGCTTTTCCTCGCGTGCCTTGCGCATGACTGCAAAATCATCGCCCGCGTGATAGCTTGAGCGGGTCAATGGCGTTGCTGCGACTTGCAGGAAGCCCTTGGCCCGCGCGATTGCGCCGTAAGCGGCAAAAGCTTTGGGCGTGACGAATTCCTCGACCGCAGCATGCTTGGGCGTGGGCTGGAGATATTGGCCCATGGTGATGAAATCGACCTCGGCGCAGCGCATGTCGTCCATCACCTGATGCACTTCGAGCCGCTGCTCGCCCAAACCCAGCATAATTCCTGATTTGGTGAAGATCAGCGGATTATGCGCCTTCACCTCCTCCAGCAGCCGCAGCGAGGCATAGTAACGCGCGCCGGGGCGGATCGTCGGATACAAGCGTGGCACGGTTTCGAGATTGTGGTTGTAAACGTCTGGCCCGGCTTCACAAATCATCTCGACCGCGCGGCGCATCTTGCCGCGAAAATCGGGGGTGAGGATTTCGATCGTGGTGTTCGGCGTATTGTGCCGCAGCGCCTCGATCACCTTGACGAACTGGCTTGCCCCGCCATCGGGCAGATCATCGCGATCAACGCTGGTGATGACGATATGTTCAAGCCCCATCTTCGCAGCGGCGATGGCGGTGTTCTCAGGCTCAAACGGATCGACCGCGCGCGGCATCCCGGTCTTGACGTTGCAGAAGGCGCAGGCCCGGGTGCAGACATCACCAAGGATCATCACCGTCGCGTGCTTTTTCGTCCAGCACTCGCCAATATTCGGGCAAGCGGCCTCTTCGCACACGGTGTTGAGGTTCAGCTCACGCATCAGCCTGCGCGTTTCGTGATAACCCTCGCTTACGGGTGCGCGCACGCGAATCCAGTCGGGCTTGCGCTGGCGGGCGGGCCGCTCTTCAGGCTGAGCGGGTTGCGGCGTGCTGGCGAGATCATTCATTCTTGCGCATTTAGGCGCGCTCGCCCGCTGCCGCAAGCGCAGGGCGGCTTGCAAATCAGGCAAGGCTGCTGACAAAAAAGAGGAGCGCCGGAGGTTACCCCCCTGACGCTCCCCCAATTCAGCGATGTGCCTAGTGTCAGCTGTCGGTTGCAACCGCCGCTGGCGCCGGTGCTGCGGCAGCCGCGATCAGCTGCGCGGCATAGGCGCCCCACAGCTTGGCAATCGGCGCGCGCAGGCCTTGAACCTGTGCCAGCGAGTCACGTGCCCCAGCTGCGTCGCCGGCGCCGATCTGAGCAATGCCAAGCCGTGTCAGCACGAGGTCACGATCAACCCCGGCCATGCCGAGGCCTTTCTGGTAAAAGCGAACCGCCTTTGCGTAGTCACTGTAGCTGAGGAAGGCATCGCCTGCCCCAACGACCGTGCGCAGCTGTGCCGTGGCAGCACCCGCATCGCGTTCCAGCTTAGGAAGATCAGCCCGGTCAGCCGCAATACGGCTAGCCGCGACACCCAGTTGTTCATCGACATAGCTGTCGGTGCCCTTGGGGATCGTGCCCTTGGCGCGGGCTTCGTCGATCACGTCCTTCACCTCTTGCGGCAGACGGCGCGCGTCTGCCGATTCGACGTAATAGATGTAATAGTTCTTCTCCGTCAGCGTGCCAACCTTCCGACTGAGACGCAGCAGATCCAGTATTACCGCCGGTTCGAAATCATTGAGGTTGCGCGTCAGGTTCACCGCATCGCGCCAGTTTTCCGGCTGCGGGTTATCGATCACCCAAGCGGAGACGAAGTCATAGACCTGCGGCACGATCTCATTGGAATAGGCCACCGAGACCCCGCGCCGATACCACCGCTGATCAACTGCGAGGCCCTGCGCCTTGCGCGCGGCAATTGCATCGGTGAGATATTGCAGGCCTTCAATGTGCCGGTTTTCGCTGAAAAACAGCTCTGCCATGTTCATTTGCAGATCGGACGCGGTCACATTGGGCGCGCTGTAATTAAGATCGATCGCCTTTTGCAGATAGGTGCGCGCCTTCTCATACTGATTGAGGCCGGCGGAGAGCTGGAAGGCCACCAGATTGAAGCGGCCGACTTCCTCCGGCTTCACCTTGCCGCTGGCGAGCATCATTTCCGCGCCGCGCAACTGGAGCTTGGTGTCTTTCACCCGGATTCCGGCGTTGAACAGCATTCCGCCCATCACCAATTGTTCATCCGCCGAGACTGCCAAGGGCACC
>JAKFWB010000258.1 GCA_021732945.1 Porphyrobacter sp. | reverse complement strand
TGATGCCTGCACGGACCATTCGACCGGCGGCATGGTGGTCTACGACGTGCCCGCACCGGCCAGCTGGACGTTTGCCGACTACAACACCAATCAGGCCAAGATGAAGGCCTTTCTCGAAACCCACGGTTTCACCTCGCTGATGCGGCGGTTGGACGCGGGCAAGGGCAGCCCGGAACGTGCGACGCAGCTTAACCCGGCCAAGCCGAGCACGGCAGGCGACACCGCCACAGCGGCAGCCAACCGCCAGCCACTGCCAGAAATGGCCCCGGTCGATCACAGCGCCTATGAGACGGTGCAGACGCTCGAGCGGCTGGAGGCGTGGGTGGCGCGCGCCTTCGCTGCACGGATCGTGGCGGTCGACACCGAGACCACCTCGCTCGATTCGATCCGCGCCGAGTTGGTGGGGGTCAGCCTTGCGCTCGGCCCGAACGAAGCCTGCTACATCCCGCTGGCGCACCGCGGCACCGACATGTTTGCGCAGAAGCCCGAGCAAGTGCCGCTGGCCGAGGCGCTCGCCGCGCTGAAACCGCTGCTGGAGGACGATTCGGTCCTCAAGGTGTTCCAGAACGGCAAGTATGATCTCAACGTGCTGGCCCGCGTCGGCATCAATGTCGCCCCGATTGATGACACGATGGTGATCAGCTTCGCATTGGATGCCGGGCGCGGCGAAGAGGGCATTGGGGGCGGCCACGGGATGGACGAACTCAGCCAGCGCCACCTCGGCCACACCCCGATCCCGTTCAAGGACCTGTGCGGCACCGGCAAGAAGGCGATTTTGTTCGGCGAAGTCCCCTTGGACCGCGCCACCGCCTATGCCGCCGAGGACGCCGACATCACCTTGCGGCTTTATCGCCACCTGAAACCGCGCCTCGCCATCGAAGGCGGCACGCGGGTTTATGAGCGGGTGGATCGCCCGCTGATCCCGGTGGTCGCAGGAATGGAGCGCGAAGGCATCCGCGTGGACCGCGCGCGGCTGGCGAAATTGTCAGAGGAATTCGCGATTGAAATCGGCCGGTTGGAGGGCGAAATCCATACCGTCGCCGGGCAGGAATTCACCGTCGGCAGCCCCAAGCAGCTGGGCGACATCCTGTTCGAAAAGCTCGGCTACAAGGGCGGCAAGAAGGGCAAGAGCGGGCAATATTCGACCGACGTTTCGGTGTTGGAAAAGCTTAGCGCGGAAGGCGCGCCGATTGCCCGGCTGGTGCTGGAATGGCGGCAGCTCGCCAAATTGAAATCGACCTATACCGACGCGCTGCAAGCTGCGATCAACCCGGCAACGGGGCGGGTGCACACGAGCTACAGTCTGGTCGGCGCGCAGACCGGGCGGTTGTCTTCCACTGATCCCAACTTGCAGAACATCCCGATCCGCACCGCCATCGGCAGGCAGATCCGTGAGGCCTTCGTGCCCGAGCCGGGCTGCGTCTTGCTCGCCGCAGACTACTCGCAGATCGAATTGCGCTTGGCCGCGCATATGGCGGGGGTGGAATCGCTGAAAGAGGCGTTCGCTCAAGGCGAAGACATCCACGCCCGCACCGCCCGCGAGATGTTCGGCGAGGTCACCCGTGACACCCGCGCAAGGGCAAAAACTATCAATTTTGCAATACTTTACGGGATCTCGCGCTGGGGCCTCGCCGCGCGGTTGGAAGTGTCGCCGGAAGAGGCGCAAGCCATGATCGATACCTACTTCCTGCGCTTCCCCGGCATCCAGCGCTATATTCACGAGACCTTGGAGAGCGTCCGGTCGCGCGGCTATTCGGAAACGCTGTTTGGCCGCAAGACGTGGTTCCCGCGGATCAATTCCAAGAACCAGGCCGAACGGCAGGGCAGCGAACGCGCCGCGATCAACGCGCCGATTCAGGGCACCAGCGCCGACATCATCAAGCGCGCGATGGTGCGGATGCTGCCCGCTCTCGCGGAGGCGGGTCTCACCGATGTCCGGATGCTGTTGCAGGTGCACGACGAATTGGTGTTCGAACTGCCTGAGGAGCGCGTTGAAGCGGCCACCCCGATCATCCGGCAGGTGATGGCTGAAGCGGCCTTGCCATCGGTCGAGCTTTCGGTGCCATTGGGGGTCGATATCGGCACCGGGCTGTCATGGGATGCGGCGCACTGATTTTGGACGGGAACATGTCGCGTTAAGCACGGGTTATAGCCCCGTTAAACCCCGCTTGCCTCGCTCCCTAAGGACCGATTGGCTTCGCCCCGGCAAATGTTTCACGTGGAAGCGAAGCTGTGCCGCAGGCACAAACATTTGCCGAACATCAGCTGTGGATTGCCCCTTACAACCACCTCCGTTCGTCCTGAGCTTGTCGAAGGACTGCACTTTCTTGCGTTATTCTCAATGGCAGAAAGTGAAGAACGACCCTTCGACAAGCTCAGGGCGAACGGGGGATGAGTTTGAGGTCGCGGCCAATGTTTCACGTGAAACATTTCAGGAACACCTCCCTCAATCGTGCTTCTTCTCCCGCGTCGGGGTGAGCCGTTCGGGCGGGAAGAAGCCGATTGGCTGGACCGCGGCGGCGCGTTTCTTGAGCTCGCCGCGCATCTTGAGATACTCGTCTTCCATCTCGACCGTCACCGTGGCGCGCGAATCCGCGAGGGCAGACTCGAAATCCTGCGCCGCTACTTCGGTGACATCGCCGCCCAGACGCCGCAGCGCCGCAAGGCCCGCGCGGCGCACCACGTCCTCAAGATCCGCCCCGGTGAAGCGCTCGGTCTTGCCCGCAATCAGTGCCAGATCAACATCCTTGGCGAGCGGCATCTTGGCGGTGTGAATGCCCAGAATATGCGCCCGCCCGGCCTTGTCCGGGGTGCCCACATACACCAGCTCGTCAAACCGCCCCGGCCGCAGCAGCGCGGGATCGACCAACGTCGGCCGATTGGTTGCGCCGATCACGACGACCGATTGCAGCTCCTCCAGCCCGTCCATTTCGGCGAGGATCGTGTTGACCACACGGCCCGTCACCTGCGGTTCGCCCTGCCCTGTGCCGCGTGCGGGAACGAGGCTGTCAATCTCGTCGATGAACACCACACAGGGCGCCACCGCGCGGGCGCGGGCGAAGAGCTTGGCGATCTGCTGTTCGCTTTCACCGTACCATTTCGACAGCAGGTCGCTCGATTTCATCGATATGAAATTCGCCTCGGCCTCCTTCGCCACCACCTTGGCCAGCAGGGTCTTGCCGGTGCCGGGCGGGCCATAAAGCAGGAAGCCCTTGGCCGGGCGGATACCCAGCCGCCGGAACGCCTCGGCATTCTTCAGCGGGAGCTCGATCA
>JAKFWB010000008.1 GCA_021732945.1 Porphyrobacter sp. | reverse complement strand
TGGCCACGGCTGTGGGCGTACCGGATCATGTTGGCCTCATGGCTAAGCCTGTCGGCGCTGGTCTGGCAAGCGCAGGTCGCAGCCTGAGCCGAAATGGGGCCGCTCGGCACCGCACTGAAGGCTTCTTGAAGCTGTTGATTCTCTGTGATCGCCTGATCAACACCCTCTTTCGCGCGGCAAAACAGACCAGAGGTGCATTATTCGCGACGCCATCCGGAAACTCCGCCAGAACTTTATAAAACCTTAACTACACTCCCCCCATTATCGCTCGAGGCATGCTGGGGAGCGCGCATGGACATCGCAGAGCTTGAAGTTGGTTCCGTCGATCACGCAGGGCTGTCCGAAGCGGCTCCGCCCGCCGGGCCGAAGGGCGAAGACAGCCTCGCAAAGCACGATCATCCGCAGCAAGGCGCGCGCGCAACGGGCACATCAGTGGGCGCTGCTGCGCTTGCGACACCGCTCGCCGCTTGCGGTGAGGAAGGCAGCATTGTTCTTCCCGGTGCGGTCGTCGGCACCACGCCGCTGCTGACTGTCGATAAGCTTGATGGCGCACGCTTCCTGTTGCAGGCTTCGCTCTCCGCTTCGACCGGCGCGATCACCGAACTGAACAGCGACGGCTACGAACGGTGGCTCGACCGTCAGATGGCCGCGCCGATTGAACAGACCGCGCGCCAATTCTTTGCCAGTCGCGGTTACGACCAGGTCGATACCAATCGTCACTACAACAGCGGCAATACCGGCAATTTCATGATCTGGTCGCAGCTGCTGTCGGGCGGGAACAGCGTCCGCAAGCGCGTGGCCTTTGCCCTTTCGGAATTCTTTGTCGTCTCACTGTCCGGAATCAATCTGGTCTGGCCGAGCCCGGCGATCGGCGAATACTGGGATATCCTCAACCGCCGCGCCTTCGGCAATTTCCGCGATCTGTTGCAGGACATCACCCTGAACCCGGCAATGGGGGTGTTTCTCAACACGCGCGGCAATCGCCAGGCTGATGCCAACGGCCGCGTGCCGGACGAAAATTACGCGCGCGAAGTCATGCAGCTGTTCACCATCGGGCTGCATGAACTCAACTCCGATGGCACGCCGAAAATGGTCGGCGGGAGACCGGTTGAAACCTATAATAGCGCCGATGTCAGCGGGTTGGCGCGGGTGTTCACCGGCTATGATTTCGATTTCTCGGGCATCACTTTCACCACCGAAATCGACGGTACGCGCCAGATCCCCGACGCCGCCTACACGCGCCGACCGATGACCAGCGATCCATCGCGCTGGCAAAACCCGCGCACCACGGGGTTTCATTCGCCCGAAGCCAAAACCTTCCTTGGCCGCACCATTCCCGCCGGAACCAATGCGACGCAGAGCCTGCGGATCGCGCTTGATCACCTGTTCGCGCACCCCAATGTCGGCCCGTTCTTTTCCAAGCAGATGATCCAGCGGTTGGTGACCAGCAATCCCTCGCCAGCCTATGTCAATCGCGTGGCCGACGTGTTCGCCAACAACGGGCAGGGACAACGCGGCGATCTGGCGGCGGTGTTCAGGGCGATCCTGCTCGATACCGAAGCGCGCGATCCGGCCAATGTCGCGAACCCCAATTTCGGCAAGCTGCGCGAACCCGTGCTGCGCTTTGCCCAGCTTGCCCGCACCTTCAACGCGCGTTCGGTCAGCGGCAATTGGCAGATCGGCGATCTCAGCGATGCGGCCTCGGGGTTGGGTCAAAGCCCGCTGCGCTCACCTTCGGTGTTCAATTTCTTCCGGCCGGGCTATTTCCCCGCCAACACCGAAATCGCCAACCGCGGCCTGCTCGCACCAGAATTCCAGCTGGTCAATGAAACCTCGGTTGCAGGCTACATCAACTTCCTCGAACGTGCGGTGCAGGGCGCGCGGTTCCCGGTGACCGATATCACCATGGACTATGCCGGGCTGGTGGACATCGCGCTGGACAGCGGCGAATTGCTCGACCGGCTCGATCTGCTGCTGACGGGAAGCCAGCTGAGCCGGGGCGTGAAGGACACTATCCGCTCGGCGATGGACAGCGTGGCTTTGACCGCCACCTCCAGCACCGCTGATCGGCTGCGGCGGGTGCATATCGGGCTCACGCTGGTGCTCGCTTCGACCGATTACCTCATCCAGAAATAGGCGGCTGGGGCCGAACACAAGGGAACGCAGGCATGTTTATCGGCATGGGCAATGAAATCGCGCGGCGGGCCTTCCTGCAACGGTCCGGCCAATTGGCGATGATGGGAGGCGCTTCATCCTATGCGCTGGGTCTTGCCGGGATTGGCGAGGCGGCGGCGTTCAGCAATGCCGGCGGTTACAAGGCGCTGGTCTGCGTGTTTCTGTTTGGCGGGAATGATCATTCCAACACGCTGATCCCGTTCGATACAACCAATTACGGGCGCTATGCCAGCATTCGCGGACAGGCCGGGTCTGAGGCCGCTGCCGGGATCGCGCTCGCCCGCGCATCGCTCGCCAATACCGTGCTTCAGCCGCCGTCCGGCCAGACGCTGACCGACAATATCACCTATGCGCTTGCGCCGACGATGCCGCGCTTGAAGGCGCTGTATGATCAGGGCGTGATGGCCCCGCTGCTGAATGTCGGCCCGCTGATCGCGCCGCTGACCCGCGCGCAGTTTGACAATGGCAGCGTGCCGCGCCCGGCCAATCTGTTTTCGCACAATGATCAGCAATCCACCTGGCAAAGCTCGCAGCCCGAAGGCGCACCCAGCGGGTGGGGCGGGCGGATGGCCGATCTGGCGCTGACGTCGAACACGAACACGATGTTCACCGCGATCAACGCGACCGGAAACGCGGTGTTCCTGAGCGGTCGGACTGCGGTGCCTTATCAGGTGTCGCCTGCGGGCGCGACGCTTTTTGCCCCGCTCCAGAGTGGCCGTCTGTTCAACTCGACCGTAGCCTCGCAGGCGCTCAGCACCGTGCTGCGCGGCGGATCGGGCAATGTCCTCGCTGCCGATTATGCGCGGGTCAATGATCGCTCGATCCAGTTCGGCGGCTTTGTGAACAGCGCGCTGAGCAGCGCCACGCTGACCACCAGCTTTGGCACTGGCAACCGCCTCGCTGACCAGCTGCGGGTGGTGGCGTCGCTGATCGCGGCCCGTGCCAGCATCGGGGTGACGCGGCAGGTGTTTATGGTCTCGCTCGGCGGGTTTGATCATCATGACGGCCTGATCGGCCCGCACGAGGGTCTGCTGGGCCAGATCGACTTCGCGCTTGATGCCTTTTACCGGGCCACTGTTGAGCTTGGGGTGGCTGAGAACGTCACCACCTTCACCG
>JAKFWB010000250.1 GCA_021732945.1 Porphyrobacter sp. | reverse complement strand
AAGACTGGCCGCCCAATCATCTTCTCCAGAGTGAGGAGGACGCAAAAGAGGAATAAAATCATACCTTCGTGCGGCTCTGGCAGGGCTGCTGATAGGCCTAGCGATGACACCCGTAGGAAATATGCTGCCGATGCGAAAAAAACCAGAGCCAGTGTGATGGGCTTTAGCCATTTCATCAGAGACATATAGCTTTGCAACACGAGCCTCAAATGTTCGCGTCGTGCTCTTTGTAGGATGGATTGGCGAACTATGGTCCGTTGTGCAGCTGCGCGATCAGGATACCGATCGGCGAAGAACGAATGCAGGTTTCGTTCTGCAGTGCCAAACACATCATTGTCATTCATTGGCTGCCATCCTTCTGGTCAGCACGTCCGCCATATCGTCCGAAATTGTGCCGTTCTCGATCAAATATTGAAAGAACAATTTCGCGAGGTTGATCTCGTTCTCGCTGCTTGGGTTTACCTCATACCTGAGGTTGAAATCCTTCGCGAGGCGGATCGCTTGTTCGAACATCTGCAGCAGGTTGTCGCGAAACATGATTCCTGTGCCGGACAGCAGCCAAGTAGGGTCAACGCGATACTCTTGGCAGATCTTTGCAATGGCAGCAGCGGGTGGGTCGCGGTCACCTCGTTCATAAGCGACGAGAGCCGACTGTGAGAGTCCTAGCTTGCTGGCGAACTCGATTTGCGTCGCCTTTTTTGCGCGGCGCACATCGAAGAATCGTTGTCCGATCGTCGTCATATACGAAAAGGCTTGCGAATTATCACGAAATGCATATTATTGTCGTATCTGCATAATGAGTGGCCATCGGCGGGTGAACACGCAGAATACGGAGGATTTGCTGATATGCAAATGATGACCATCCGAGAGATCGCGCGGCATTCGGGCTGGCCGGAGGGCCGGATCCGCCGCCTCGTGGCAGCACGTCGGCTTCGCCATGTGAAACTTGACGGCTTGCTCCTTCTTCCAGCCAATGCCGTGGATGAGTTCGTTCAGGCCAATATGGTTGAGCCAGATCTTGAATTTGGTTCGCAGCCTTCGCCCAAATCGAGGGGACTTCTGCTGTGACCAGCCTCACACCCATCCTCGACCGAGCAAAGACGCCCGAGGCTTGGTCCGCACTGCTTGCGGAGAATGGCATCGTGCTCTCGCCACGAACCTTGCGGGAGTTAGCGTACCGGTGGGGTGCTTGCCATAAAGTGGGCCGGGTCATGCTCATCACCCCTGAGCAGCTCGACCTCATTATCGAAAGCCAAAAGAAATGCCCCTCGAACCTTATCCCCGCGGCGCGGTCTGGTGGGCGCGCGGTCGGGTCGAATACAACGGCGCGCCGATCACCGAATACTACCGATGCAGCACTGGCGCATCTGAGGAACAAGGCGCTTGGGACTGGTGTCGGAAGGAAGAGCAAAGCGCCATCCGCATCCACCTTCTAGGTGAGGATCCGGAAGAAAAGACTATCACGTTCGCCGATGCTGTTCTGAAGTATGATGCCAAGCCCAAGGAAGCTGCTTACCTCGTCCCGATAACCTTGGAGATCGGCTCGATCCCTATCCAGGATATCAGCCCAAAGTTGGTTCGCGAGCTAGGCCCGAAGCTCTATCCCAACTGTTCAACCGACACCTGGACACGCCAGGTTGTCACACCGGTCAGGGCGGTGCTCAACAACATCAATGATAGCGAAAGCGGAATCGCCTTTCGAGTCAGGGGCTATACCCAGAAAGAAAAGGTCGCGCAGGACAACAAGCGCAAGAGCACCGGGCGGAAGAAGTATCCGCCGGGCAGCTGGGAATGGCTGCTCAAGTTCCGGGAGCATGCATCTCCTCGCTTGGGCGCGCTGGCGCTGCTCATGTTCGTCACTGGCGCCCGGATCAGTCAGGCAGTCTCGATGCATCCGCACAAGCATATCAACAAGGCGAAGGGCATGATCTGCATTCCCGGTGCCAAAGGTCACGGGGATCGATGGCTGCGTGTGCCCGAGGAGATCCTATCCGAGCTGACGGCATTGCCTGAGGTCTATCCCCGAAACTGGAAACGCAAACCGGAGAACCTGAGGCTCTTCGGCTATGCAGACCGCGGCGGACCCAGAAAGCTCTGGAACAAGGCCTGCGAAGATGCCGGTATCGAACAGATCCCGTTCCATCCGGCGGGCCGCCATGGCTTCGGCCAGGAAATGAACGTCCGCGAGAGAGTCGACGAGAAGGCCGCCGGCGCATTCGGCGGTTGGTCGGACCTCAATCTGATGCGCAACACCTACACGCATGCCGAGGATGCGGAGATCAAGATCAATCAAGCCCTGCTACGGGGATTGTTGAAAGCCGAGCGCAAGACGCGGCTCAAGCTGAGAAAGGAGCTTTGATGCTGTACGGGTTTTGTACGAGCGAAGGCCGATTCCGGCCCCTTTACGGGGTGAAACGGCGTCGAAACCTGCAGAGAAGAAAATGGGGAAGCCATAAATTCCCTATATTTCAAAGGGATTTATGGTGGGCGCGGCAGGGATTGAACCTGCGACCCCACCCGTGTGAAGGGTGTGCTCTACCGCTGAGCTACGCGCCCGCCTTAAGCGACCGAATGGCCGGGGCAGGCGCGCGCCATTACTGTGGGCAGGCGCGCTTGGCAAGTGCGTGCGGACGTCCGCCGCGCAGATTCTCCCGTGATCACGGGACCAGGGTCCAGCCCAGCCACTCGGACACCAGGCTCGCGCTGCTGCGATGCGCCCCCGATTGAGGCGCGCGTGCGGGGCATTCAAGGCAATAGGCCTGCACCCCGCGCGTGCCGATCAGCCGTTCGGCATCATGCGCGACCCGGGCGAGGATATCGCCATTGCTGCGCGCGGCGAGCGCGAAGATATCGCCGCCGTGGCCCGTGGATGCCGGCGCAGCGCGGCTGGCCACCAGTTGGCGGATGAGCGAATCGTAATTGTCGGTCGCCTGACCAAGGAAGACGGGGTGCCAATCGCCGTCCTTGGCTCCGGCCTTGGTGGCCACCCAGGCCAGCGCGTCGTCCAGCCCGCCAAATTCGTCCACCAGCCCAAGCTGACGCGCGGTGCCGCCGTCCCACACGCGTCCGCCCGCGATGGCATCAATCTTCGCCGTGGGCTGCTTGCGCGCCTTGGACACCAGCGCGAGGAAATCGGAGTAGGTGCCGCTGATCGAGGCTTGCATGATCGCCTCCATCTCGGGCGAAAAGCCGCCGATGAAATCGGGCTGGCCTGATAGCGGCGTGGTGCGGAAACCATCGGCGTTGACCCCGATGCGCGCCGCGCTGTTTTCAAACGTTGGCACCACCGCGAACACGCCGA
>JAKFWB010000013.1 GCA_021732945.1 Porphyrobacter sp. | reverse complement strand
AGCTGGAGAAGGCGCAATGATCCGCCCAAAGATTTGGGCTATGTTCGCGCTGCTGCTGGCATTGCTCGCTATGCCGGCCGCCGCGCAAGATGCGATGCCGCCTGCGCCCTATGCCTACAACCAGCTCGACGATCCGGCGCTGGAGGCTGATGCAGCCGCGCTGATGGCAACCTTGCGCTGCCTGAAGTGCCAATCGCAGAGCATTGCCGATTCCGACGCGCCGATGGCAGGCGACATGCGCCATCAGGTGCGTAGCCGCATTCTGGCGGGCGAGAGCCCAGAGCAGATCCGGGCTTGGCTGATCGCGCGCTATGGCGATTATGTCAGCTACAACCCCACCGTCAGCGCGACGACGTGGCCCCTGTTTGCCGTGCCGGTCTTGCTGATCCTGATCGTCGGCGCAGTGCTGCTGCGGCGGCTGGGCAAGCAGCGCGGTGATGTGGCCGAAGGGGATTCGGCATGATCGAAGGCTGGTTGGCAGTGGGCGCGCTGGCCTTGGCGGCGTTTGCGCTGGCGGTGTTGGTGCTGAAGCTGCCGCGCGAAGGGCTGACCCTGTTCGGCGCGGTGCTGGTATTCGGGCTGGCGGGCTATGCCTGGCAAGGGTCGCCGGGACAACCGGCCGCGCCCAAAGTCGCGGCTCCGGCCCAAAGCGATCAGGGCGAAGCGATGGTGGAAGGCCGCGCCGGAATGTTCGGTCGCACCCAGCCGCCGCCGTCCTACCTGCTGACCTCGGATGCCTTTGCCCGCCGCGGGCAATTCGCCGATGCCGCCGCGATCCTGCAGAAGGGCCTGATCGAAAATCCGCGGGATCAGGAAAGCTGGCTCGCGCTTGGCATGGCGTTGGTCGGCCATGCCGATGGCTTTGTCACCCCTGCTGCGTTGCAGGCGTTCGGCCGCGCAAAGGCGATCGATCCGGTTCATCCGGGGGCCGAATACATCCTTGGTGCCGCCTATTTGCAAAGCGGCGAAATTCGCGCCGCGCGCAGTGTCTGGGCCGGGTTGGTCGAAAACTCACCGCCCGACGCTCCGTGGCGCGCCGGCGTGGCGGCGGAAGTTGCCCGGCTGGACGACATCATCGCACGTGCGCCGATGTTGCAGGGGCCGTAAGGGACTATGTCCATTGCCTGTCATGACGTAGCAGTTGTTGCAGGTGCGAAACGAGAGTGCTAGGCGCGCCGCCTCGCTGGCCTGAGTCGTTCAGGCGGGCAGGGCAGTACCGAACAGACGGGAAATCCGATTGCGATGAGCACCTCAACCCTCTCCAGTCCAGATGATATGCCGCATGGCCATGGCCATGTGCAAAAGGCTTCAGCCCTGACGCTTGCCGTGGGCGCTGTGGGCGTGGTGTTCGGCGATATCGGCACCAGCCCGCTTTATGCCTTCCGCGAAACCTTCGCCTCGCACCACGGCGTGCCGGGGCTGCTCCCTGATGCCGAGCATATTCACGGGGTGCTGAGCCTGGTGTTCTGGTCGATGATGATGGTGGTGACGGTCAAATACGTCTTCACCATCATGCGCGCCGACAACAAGGGTGAGGGCGGCAGTCTGGCACTGCTGGCATTGATCCGCCGTGTATCGGACAAGGGCAAGTGGACTGCACCGCTGATCCTGCTCGGCGTGTTTGCCACCGCGCTATTCTATGGCGACAGCATGATCACCCCGGCGATCTCAGTGCTGTCCGCGACGGAAGGCATGAAATATATCGTGCCCGGATTTGAACCGTGGATCGTGCCGACGGCGGTGGCGATCTTGTTTGGCCTTTTTGCGATCCAATCGCGCGGCACTGACCGGGTGGGCAAGCTGTTCGGCCCGATCATGCTCGGCTATTTCGCGATGCTGGCAACGCTGGGCGTGATGCACCTCTCCGCCAATCCGGCGATCATCCTTGAAACGATCAACCCGGCCAATGCGCTGCGTTTCTTTGTTTCGGATGGCTTTGCCGCCTTTGTCGCGCTCGGCAGCGTGGTGCTGGCGGTGACCGGGGCTGAGGCGCTTTATGCCGATATGGGGCACTTCGGCCGTAAGCCGATCGGGCTGTCATGGCTGACCTTCGTATTCCCGGCGCTGATGCTGAATTACATGGGGCAGGGCGCGATGATCCTTTCGGCCAGCTCGCCAGCGGCGGCGGCTGCGCTGGTCAAGGATCCGTTCTTCCTGATGATCCCTGATCTGGTGCGCGTGCCGGTGATCATTCTGGCGTTGCTGGCCACGATCATTGCCAGCCAAGCGGTGATCTCGGGCGCGTTCAGCCTCACCCAACAAGCGATCCAGCTTGGCTTCATGCCGCGCATGGAAATTCGCCACACCAGCGCCGCTGCGGCGGGGCAGATCTATATCCCTGCGATCAACTGGGGCCTGATGGTGATGGTGATCCTGCTGGTGCTGTTCTTCCAGTCCTCCAGCAATCTTGCGGCTGCCTATGGCATCGCGGTGACGGGCGCGATGTTCATCGATACGCTGCTACTGGCCGCCGTGCTGTTTTCGCTGTGGCGTTGGCCGCTGTGGAAGGCGCTGCCGCTGGTCACTGTGTTCCTGGTGGTGGATATCGCCTATTTCGGTGCGAACCTGATCAAGGTGCCGCAGGGCGGATGGGTGCCGCTGCTGATCGGCTTTGTGATCTTCACGCTGCTCACCACCTGGTCACGCGGGCGCGAACTGATGCGCGCAAGCATGGCAGACGGGGCATTGCCGATCGAGATTTTCGCCAAGAGCGCGCAGAACTCGGCCACGCGTGTCGCTGGCACGTCGATCTTCATGGCTTCGACCAACACCGGCGTTCCGTCAGCGCTGCTGCACAATATCAAGCACAACAAGGTGCTGCACGAGCGGGTGCTGATCCTGACGGTGGCGGTGCAGGATATGCCCTTTGTCGACGAGGCTGATCGCTATTCGTGCAAGGATCTGGGCAATGGGTTTTACCGGGTAACGATCCGCTGCGGTTTTCTTGAAGACACCGATGTGCCCGCGCTGCTGCGCACGCTCAATCTGTGCGGGGCTCCGTTTGACATGATGCAGACGAGCTTCTTCCTGTCGCGCCAAACTCTGCTGCCGTCGAGCAAGCCGGGCATGGCAATCTGGCGCGAAAAGCTGTTTGCGTGGATGCTGCGCAATGCGGCCAGCGCGATGGCGTTCTTCCGTCTGCCCACGAACCGGGTGGTGGAGCTGGGGAGCCAGGTGGAGATTTAGAGCGTGAAGCTAGGACCGTACCTGACCGATGCCAGCAAGACGCTCGAGCAGTTGACGGGCCACGACTGGGGCGATCCTGCGAGTGCGCCGACCGGCATGGTCGAGGCAATCATTCGGGCCTGCAGGCCCG
>JAKFWB010000522.1 GCA_021732945.1 Porphyrobacter sp. | reverse complement strand
TTCGGGCTCAAGTGGTCGGTGCTGCGCGTTCTGGCAGCTTCGGCCCTTGGCGGTCTGGTTTTGGTCCTGGCAATCTGAGGAGGACTGGATGAGCATCATGACACGCAGGCAAGCCATCGGGACCGCGACATTGACCGCCACCGGCATCGCGCTGGCAGGAAACGCGGGCGCTGCTGCTGCGCAAGGTAATGGCAACCCTGCCGCTGCTTTCGCAGGCAAGCGCGCACCGAAGCCCCTCAGGTTCAACCCCGCCAAGCTCACCGGCTTGTCCGAGCGGCTGATTACCTCGCACTGGGATAACAATTATCAGGGATCGGTTCGAGGGCTCAACACCATCGAAACCCGGCTAGCCGCTGCGATGGCGGACCCCGACTTCCCGCCGGTCGCCTATGCCGGGCTGAAGCGTGAGGAACTCCACCGCACCGGATCGGTGGTGCTGCACGAATACTACTTCGATGCGCTGGGCGGCAACGGCAATCCGGGAGGATCAATCTACGAGGCGCTGGACGGTTGGTTCGGCAGCTTTGCCGCTTGGGAAACCGAATTCCGCCGCACCGCCATGTCGCTGGCGGGGGGATCGGGCTGGTGCATCCTGAGCTACAACCGGCACACCGCCTCGCTGCACAATTACTGGGCGTCGGATCACATGCACGGCGCGATCAATGGCGCACCGCTGATTGCGCTCGATATGTATGAACACAGCTTCCACATGGATTACGGGGCGGCGGCGGCAAAGTATGTCGATGCCTTCATGGTCAATCTCGACTGGGAGGTAGTGGACGCGCGCTATCGTGCGGCACAGGCGTAAGTTCCCTTCGCCTCGACGACCACTCCGAGGCAGCTAACCGACCGGCAGGTTTCCTCTCGTCCCGCGTTGAAACGGACATTGGCTTCCCGGACCCGCGCCACAGCCGCGTTCCACCCAGCACCAGCCCACCCAAAAAGACCGCTTGCATTATCAACTCGACATATGTAGATTAATGCCATGGCCAGACGATCCAACATCTCCCAACAAACGCAAACCGTTTTGGCTGCGATGCTCGAACAATCGCAGGCTTGGCGTTACGGCTACGAGCTGATGGAGGCGACGGGCATTGCTTCGGGGACGCTTTATCCCATGCTGATCCGGTTGTGTGATCAGGGCAATCTTGAAGCCCGGTGGGTTCCATCGCCGCACGAAGGACGGCCGCCGCGTCATGCCTATCGCCTGACACCGGCGGGCGTCACCCTCGCGCGCACCGTGCCGACGGATGATGCGGCCAAGGTCAATCTTGCGAAGGGATTTGCCCAATGATCCGGAAGTGGAAACCGCCGGCGCGCAGCTTGATCGCGCTTGCTACCAAGTTGGCACCGTCCGCCCGAAAGGAATGGTTCGCGGCGATAGCGGCAGAACTTGATCACGTTCCGGCAACAGAGCGGTGGCGTTTTGCCGCCGGCTGCCTGCTCGCCGCTGTGACAGTTCGGCTAACGTCGCCGCAATTCCTCCACGCTGCTGCGCGCAGCCTGTTGATCGGAGGGGCAATGGGCTGGGCCGCGCTGAATATCCGCTTTGCCGGGCGAATGTCCGTCAGCGATGCCATCGGGTTTGAAGCTTTTGGCTATGGCATGGCGCTGCTGTTCGTCACCGGCGCGCTCGCCACGGCCCAGTTCGGGTTTCTCATCACCATCAGATTGACAGCGCCCTTGATCGCCGTGTTGACCGGGGCCGCCATGCTCATCGGGTTCGGCGGCGGCGCGCCTCCGCCCGTGTCGAGCCTCTATGTTGCGCTGATTGTGGAGGATATCGCGGTCCTTGTCGCGGCATTGGTGGTCGCCAGTGCCGCTGCGCACCATGCTGCAATCCGGAAAGCGCTCTAAGCGGCTGGCGGCTCGCCCTCACGCTCCGCCGCTTCCTTTGCTGCGCGCTCGGCCCGCGTCTGCTTCAGCATGCGGTCCATCTTCAGCCATTGCCACACGCCAATCCCGACCGCGACGCCGTAGAACAGCACGATCTCTATCCAGCCCATGTTGCCCATTGTGGTCCTCGTTTCGCTCGCCTCGCTCGTCCTGAGCCTGTCGAAGGACGTTGCGCGACGGTTGCCCTGTGATGCTTCGACAGGCTCAGCATGAGCGGCGTTGGGATTACGTCCACTCCGCCAGAAATCCCGAAATCAGCCCCGCCACCTTGTCCGGCGCTTCCTCGTGGGCAAGATGGCCTAGACCGGGGAGCACGTCCAGCCACGCATCCGGCAGCCAGCCCTGCGCGTCGCGCGCCCAGTCGGGCGGGATCGCGGGGTCGTTGCCACCATGCAGCAGCAGCACCGGATTGCGCACTGCGCCCATGCGTTCCTTCAGGCCGGGCAAGTCCCAATTCGCCATCATTGCCAGCGCGCCGCCCGCGTGGCCGGGGTGTTTCAGCAGTGTGCGGTAACAGGCCAGCCCCTCGTCACTGATGCGCGAATGGGTGGAGCGCCACAGGAACCGCCCCGCTCCGCCGGTCAAATCGACCGTGCTGGCAAAGATGCGCGGCACCAGCGGATTGATGAACAGCGCTTTGGCCACTGCGGGGAAGATCTGCGCGAAGGGGCCGGGGAAGGGGCGTAGCGCGGCGTTGAGGCCCACGATCGGCCCGGTGAAGCCATGCGCGAGCCCCATTTGCAGCGCCAGCGCCGCGCCCGCCGAATGGCCGATGATCGCGGCTGGGGTGACGTTCAGCGGCTTCATCAGCCCCGCAATCTCACCCGCCATCGCGGGCAGGCTCATCGCATAGGCATTGTGCCCGGTGGTGAAGGCATGGCGCGGCAGGTCGATGGCGATGACCTCGTGGCTCTGCGCCAGCAGCGGCATCAGATCGCGCCACGAATGGACTGAGGCCCCGGTGCCGTGGAGGAGGAGGAGCGGCGCTCCGCGTCCCATTCGCTGCACATGCCAACGCGCGCCGCCTGCTTGAACAAAGGTGCTGGCATCGCGGTGCGGCCAGATCAGGCCTTCGCGGTTCCAGTCGAGCTGGCTCACGCGGCTTTGCCGATCGGCTGGACGGCGTTGATCGCGGCCTGAATCATCCGCGCATCGGCGCGCGGCAGGGCCAGGAAGCGGCCACCCAGCGCGCGGGCCAGTTCTGCGCCTTCGGGGCCGGGGCGGGCGGAAATATCGACCACCAGCGCATCGATCCCGCGTGCAAAGATCGCCCGTGCGGCGGCTTCAGTATCGAGCTTGGCTTGCGGACGACCGGGAGAGCCATCGGCGGCGATATTGACGCGGCCGTCGGTCAGGATCACCAGCGCCGCGCTGCGTCCGCGTGCTATCACGGCCTCGGCCACCTCGCGCGCGCCGCAGCTT
>JAKFWB010000523.1 GCA_021732945.1 Porphyrobacter sp. | reverse complement strand
AGCCGAGTGACCCGAACATGATCGCCGGGCAGCCGCTTCCAGACCGGAAGCAGCAGCCCAGTGGCGAGATGGACACGCTCGGTCACTGGTGAAGCGGCGGCCTCCTCTTCCTCGGCGCGCCAAGAGCTCGTGAACGCGGTGACGCCGATTTCTTCCCAGAGGCTCTCAGTGAGTGCCTCAAGGGTCCAGTTCGCGGAATTGAGCGGACGCAGAAGGCGTCGGCGTTCGACCACGGCCCCGTCGTCGGCGATGAGGCGCCGGGCTGGAACCGACAGCGCGACCTTGCCCGAGCGCGCATTGCGCATCGGGATCGCGTGCGCGCTGCCGATCTCATGCATCCGCGCCAGGCGCTGCAAGCGTAGAGGCCGCAGGTGCCTCGTCACTTTTAGCGAGACGAGCCGGGTTTCGGCACCGGTCACAGGATCGGTGCGCAAGAGCTCGTCGGCGAGGATATCGAAACTATCGACCCTGACGGTTTCAAGGCCCTGGTCGAGCGTTCCCGCTTCGCGCGCGGCTTCGATCCGCGCTTCGACTAGGCCAAGGTATTCGTCGAATATGGCGTTCTGGAGCGCGATCGGTAGCGCTAGAATGCGGTTGAGCCAGCGCTGGATGGTGGGGAGATTGTCGGTCAGCCCGCCGTCGGGGTTTTCAAGCCGGAGACCGGTGCGCTCCACGAAGTTGCCGAAGCTCGTGGCCTCGAGCTTGCCGTCATAGAGCAGCTGGAACCAGCGGCTGAGCGCGTCGCGTGCATAGTCGCTTTCGAGATTGTCTGCCGGATCGAACAGGTTCTGTCCGCCGGTCTGGCGCTGGCCGCGCGTCAGCGCACCGAGGGCATCGAGCCTGCGCGCAATGGTCGAGATAAACCGGCGTTCGCCCTTCACGTCCGACGTCACCGGCCGGAACAGCGGGGCCGAAGCCTGGTTGGTGCGGTTGGTGCGACCAAGACCCTGGATGGCGTTGTCAGCGCGCCAGCCCGGCTCGAGCAGGAAATGAATCCGGCGCTGCTGGTTCCTGGCGCCCAAATCAGCATGGTAGGAACGCCCAGTCCCGCCCGCATCCGAGAATACCAGGATGCGCTTGGTTCCTTCCATGAAGCTTTGCGCTTCGGCGACATTGGCACTGGGACTACGCCGTTCGAGGCGCTGGTGGCCATCACGGCCCGGGATAAGCCTGCGGGTCCGGCCCGTGACCTCGGCCACAGCCTCGGTTCCGAAATGCTCGATAATGGCATCGAGCGCAGTGGCGATGGGCGGCAGCGCGCAGAGCTGTTCGATCAGCGCATCGCGCGCGGCTACGGCGCGCGGGCAGAAAACGGGATTGCCCTCCCGGTCGCTCATCGCCTCGGAGCGAAGATTGCCATCCTCGTCGGCGAAGACCTGCATCAGGCGCACAGGGAAGCTCTTGGTAAGATAGTCGATGACGTATTCACGCGGGGACAGATCGATATCGAGCGCTTCGCGTTCTTCCACGGTAAGCTCGGCAAGGCGCCGGTCGAGCATGGCTTCGGCGGTCGAGACCAGCTGCACGACCACCGAATGGCTTTCGCCAAGCGCCGCTTCCATCGCGGGGATCAGGCTCGGCAGTTTCATCGAAAGCAGGAGCTGGGCAAAGAAGCGCTGCTTGGTGCCTTCGAAGATCGACAGCGCCGCAGCCTTGGCGTTGCGATTGAGCGTATCGCCGCTGTCCTCGTCGACCACACGGGTTGCTTCGAGCGCGGCTTCGAGGTTGCGGTGAATGATTGCCCAGGCATCGGCATAGGCATCGTAAATCCGCACCTGCGCTTCGGTCAGATTGTGTTCGAGGATTTCGTACTCGACCCCGGCGAAGGACAGCGCACGGGCGAGATAGAGGCCCTGCGCCTTGAGGTCGCGGGCGACGAGTTCCATCGCCGCGACGCCGCCAGCGTGGATCTCGGTCATGAAGGCTTCGTGGGTCGGAAAGGCGGTCTCGGGTCCCCAGAGGCCAAGCCGGGAGGTGTACCCAAGATTGGCAATATCCGAAGCGCCGGTGGCAGACGCATAGAGCACACGGGCGCGCGGCAGGTGGTTCTGCAGCCTGAGACCCGCCATGCCCTGTTCGGAGCCCTTGACCTTGCCGCGGGTCGAGGAGGACCCGAGTGCATTGGCCATGGCATGGGCTTCGTCGAAGGCGATCACACCATGGAAATCCCCGCCCGCCCAGGCAAGGATCTGGTCGAGCCGAGTGTCTTCGGCGCGCCCCGATCGCAGCGTCGGATAGGTTACAAAGAGAATGCCTTCGGACATCGTGACGGGGTGGCCGAGTTTCCAGCGCGAGAGTGGCTGGATGTCGAGCGGCAGCCCTCCGAGCGCTTCCCAGTCGCGGCGCGCATCTTCGAGCAGCGCCTCGTTCTTGGTGATCCAGACGTGGCAGCGCTCGCCTGCAAGCCAACGGTCCATAATCACCGCTGCGATCTGCCGCCCCTTGCCCGCACCGGTCCCGTCGCCGAGGAAAAAGCCCTGACGGTAGGCTTGGCCGTCTTCGGCAAGCTCAAGCGAGGTGCCTACCTGGCTGATTTTGAACTGACCCGGGAGATCACGCGCGAATGCCTGGGCAGCGTAAACCAGCGTCTCGCATTGCGCTTCGGACAAGAGGCCATCGGCCTGCCAACCTGCGGGAAGGCGCGGTCTAACGTCCGGCTGGGGCGCCGCGACCGAACCCATGGCGACCGATTCCACGAGCGGGGTGGGATGGACCGGCGCGTCTTCGAACGCGATGCGGCTAGGCCGGTAAGGGAGATAGATACCTGTCTGTTCGGGAACCGGCGCGGGTTCGGCGAGGACCGAATAGGCAAGGTCGATCGCAATCGCTGTGGCTGTTGATGTCGCTGCGAAAGGCGCCAACGGCCGGGCCGGTGTGCGTTGGGTCGAAGTCTTGCCAACGAGGCGCACTGGCTTTCCGACTGGCAGGCGATGGAGGCTGGCGGATGTTTGCGCGCGGCGCGGAAGCGCGGTGACAAGCTCGTGGAGCTCGATCAGGTCGCAGGTATCTCCGGTGATCGCTGGTTCAGGCGCAGCAGGCACTTTGTCGATGACGACCAGGCGAACGGCAATCCCCGTCCCTGTCCAGCGAAACATCTGCTGCAGCCGAACATCGAGCAACAGAGCTGCTTCGTCCTTTGCCTTGGCGAAGGCGGAAGCATCGAAGCCTTCGGGCATGATGGCGACAATCCTCGCCCCATTGGCAGTGGCCCGGATTGCACTGCGAAGGTGGCGCAAGGCGGTCTCACCGTCCTTGCCGCGCTCCTGGCTGCGAGCGAACGGCGGGTTCATCAGCACGACTGACGGAACAGGGCCGCGA
>JAKFWB010000199.1 GCA_021732945.1 Porphyrobacter sp. | reverse complement strand
CCCCGGAGCAGACAAGGTGTGGGTGGTCGACCGCAAGCTGCAATTCGGCGATGCAGAGCCGGTCGTGATTCCCTCCCGCATCGACATGATCGACCTGCTGCAAGCCGATTATCCCGGCACCAAGGGCGCAAGGCTGATCGCAGCGGACGCGACTGTGAAAACGCGCGGGCAGGCGGCGAAGGAGAAGGTCGGTCTTATCGATCCGGCCTATTTCGATCTCTTTCCCATGCCCGCCCTTGCGGGAGACACCGGGACCGCTTTGGCGCGCCCGGATGGCGTCGTTTTGACCAAGAGCGCAGCAGCCAAGCACCTGCGACCCGGCGATCCGCTGGGGCAGACCATCACTATGGTCCTCGGCACTGAACAACGCGTGCTGCGGGTCGCCGCCGTGATCGAGGACATGCCGGTAGCAATGACCTATCGCCCGCAGATCATGGCGCGTCTGATGCCGGATCAGGAGACGTTTTTCGAAGGATCAAGTGGGGTCACGACCTTTCTGACGTTTCCCGACGCGGCGGTTGCCTCGGCCATGCAGCGCAATCTGAAGAGCTTCAACGCGCGTCACCCTGACCCCAATTTTCAGGGTCCGGACAATCTTATCACAGTGATCGAGGCAATCGTGCCGCTGGCGTCCCAGCATTTGAAAGAGCCGCGTGATCGTCTGGTGGTCGCAACTCTGGGCATCCTCGGGCTGATTGCGCTGGGTCTCGCCATCATCAACTACGTCAATCTGGCGACCGCGCGCGCCGATCTGCGGGCGCGTGAGGTGGCGCTGCGCAAAGTCGTGGGTGCATTGCGATCCAGCCTGATTGGGCGGTTTCTGGGGGAATCGCTGGCGGCGGCAGTGCTGGCCGGAATCGCCGGACTGGCGTTCGCAGAATTGGCGCTGCCCTTCGTCAATGCAGCGGGCGGGCTGTCGCTTAAAATCGAATATCTCGGCGCACAGGGCATTCTCCTACCGCTTGGCGCGGTGATTCTCGTCACGGGTGTCGCTGCGGGCGCATATCCGGCCTTCGTGCTCTCCCGGTTCCAGCCCGCCGCTGTGCTGAGTTCGAACCGTTCGCCCGGCACTGGACGGCGCGGGGCCTTTCTGCGCGCCGTGCTGGTGGTGACTCAGTTCGCCGTCGCCATCGCGCTGATGATCTGCACCGCGATCCTGTTCGCGCAGGCGCAGCACCTGCAATCGGTCGATCTTGGATATAAGCGCGACGGGCTGATCATGGTCTCGTCCTTTGCGGACCCCAATCTCGACATCGCCCAGCGCAGTGCGATCCGCCGGGAGATAGCAGCGATACCCGGTGTGACAGGAACGGCGATTTCAGCCGTGGTGCCGACTGGCGGATCGTTCAGTATCAGCAAGTCATCGGGCGGCGATGTTCCGGTCGAGATCGACCTGCTGGAAGGTATCGTCGGCCCCAGTTTTGCAGATGTCTATGGCATCCGCTTGCTTGGCGGGCGGGCGTTCGATCCGGTCCGGTTCCCGGCAGACATAACCCCGGTCCGCCAAGAGACCTCTTTAAATCCGGGAGACACCGTCCGGCCCCGGAACGTGAACGTCCTCATCAATCGCGCCGCAGCCGAAGCGCTGGGATACGATAATCCCGAAGATGCTGTGGGTGCCGAGTTCTCGACTGCGGACGTCTTCACTGTCGTCGGTGTGGTCGAAAACATCAACTTCAACGATCCGACCGCGAAAATACAGCCGTTTGCCTATACCCTGATGAAGGATGGCGACTTCACGCCATGGCTGACCATACGTCACTCGGGTGATCCGCAGTCAGTGCTGGAACGCATCGAGGCTGTCTGGCAACAACGCGCCGCGAGCGTCCCGTTCGACGGGAACTCCGTCAATGCCTTGCTCTATGCCCGCTATCTCGCAGGCAATGTCCAGCGCTCGCGCCTGTTTGCTTTTGGCACCGTGCTTGCGGTCATCGTCGGCGCGCTTGGTCTTTACGGCTTGGCGGCGTTCAACACGGCGCGGCGGGTGCGAGAAATCGGCATTCGCAAATCGCTGGGTGCGAGTTCGTCGGCGATTGCGCGGCTGCTGATCGGGCAATTCCTGCGCCCGGTTTTGGTCGCCAATCTCATCGCCTGGCCGCTGGCGTGGTTGGCGATGCGCGAATGGCTGTCGGGGTTCTCCGAGCGGATCGCGCTCTCGCCCACCTATTTCCTCATCCCCAGCGCGCTGGCCATCGCGATCGCGGTGCTGACGGTACTGGCCCAGTCGCTGCGCGCCAGCAGGATCACTCCGGCGGATGCCCTGCGCCATGATTAGGGTTGCTGCGCTGTGCCGCTAATCCTGTGTGACCGACACCCTCCGGCGGCGCAGGCGTTCACCGGAGAAAGGTTCAGATACGCGGAGAAATTGGGTTTGACATGCGATGCGTTGGCGAAAAATGAGGTGCTTTGCCCGGCGCTAGCGAACCGCGTTGATCCCGCGACGGTCCTCTTCTTGCTAGCCTGTCTCGGCATTTGCGGTGGTGTCATCTGGCAAATGCATGAAAGCCACCGAGAGGAGGTAGCAAAGCTTCAACGGTTCATTGAGGTGGAGAAGGAGGTTCCCCGGCTGGTAGCCAAGTGGCTTGCGGAGGGCAGACCTGATTATGTCGAAGCGGGGCAGGAAGAGGTTCACCAGCATGGGGCCAACAGTAAAAAGGGGGTCCGGAAACCGAGGCTGGGGACCCAATTGACCCCAGATGCATGGGGCGTTCCAGAGGCGGGCTGACCACCAAGATCAATGCACTGGTCGATATGAACGGTTTGCCGATCTTGCTGAAGATCACGCCGGGTCAGTCCAATGACGGGCGCAGCGCTGCCGATATGTTCGACAGTCTGGAGGCTGGCGATGTCTTGCTCGCCGACCGGGCTTACGACTCCGATGCCTTGCGAGGCGCGATGGAAGAGCGTGGAGTCGTGGCCAATATCAAGCCCATGCCCAATCGGGTCCGCCATCCCACTTTCAGCGCTCCGCTTTACAAACTACGCAACGAAGTCGAACGCTTCTTCAGCAAAATCAAACACTGCCGAGCCATCGCCACGCGATACGAAAAGGCTCCCATGGCCGCCAACCGCAACCTGGCTTACGTCAAGGCATTCTTCAACTGGTGCATTGATCAGGAATCCGTCGAGAGCAATCCGGCGGCAACCATCAAGAAGCCCGCCAAGGAACGCACCCGCGACCGTTTCCATTCGCTCTGAAGCGTCCCGGGTTTTCGGGAGGCTCCTATTTGTGAGAAGGAGCCATGATGAGCGCTACAAGGAACAAGTTTTCACCTGAGTTTCGCGACCGTGCGGTGCGTATGGTGGAGGAGCACCGAGGGG
>JAKFWB010000196.1 GCA_021732945.1 Porphyrobacter sp. | reverse complement strand
CGGGCCGCCGCTGCCAAGCACTTGGAGGGCCCCGCCACTGGCGCGGCCCTCCAAGTGCTTGGCAGCGGCGGCCCGTTGGCGGAGTGGGCGAGCGGCGAAGGGCGCGCGGGCACGTCTTATCTGCTCTGGATCGACGGCACCCCCCGGCTGCTGATCGATGCCGGGGCCGGGTCTTACCTGCGCTTTGCCGAGGCCGGGGGCAAGCTCGCCAGCCTTGATGCGATCCTGCTGACCCACCTTCACGCCGATCACGCGGGTGATCTGGCCGGCGTGCTCAATTCGGGCGGGTTCGAAGCGCGCACCGCGCCCTTGCCGGTGATCGGGCCGGACAGCGCCGAGCGTTTCCCCGGTACGACCGAATTCCTCACCCGGCTGCTGGGCAAGGAAGCGGGAGCCTTTGCCTATAATGGCGGCTTTATCGATGGCAGCGAGAACAAGTTCCGGCTTGAGCCGCGCGATATCACCACCGGGACAGGCGGGGCTGATCCGGCCGGGCTGGATGTCAGCAATGATTATTCGGTCATAGCGCATCCCGTGCATCACGGCCCCGCCCCGGCGCTGGGCTACGTCATCGAATGGCAGGGCAAGACGGTGGTGATCACCGGGGATCAGAGCGCGCTGTCCGAAAGGTTTCTGGCTGATCTGACCGACAGCAAGCCTGCAATCCTGTTTGCTCACCACGTCATCAGCGAGGCTGAAGGCCAGCCGCGCGGGCTGCACCGCACGCCCACCCAGATTGGTGAACTGGCAGGGGCGCTGTCACCGGCGCGGCTGGTGCTGACCCACAATATGCAGCGCAGTCTTGCGCCGGTGGGGGACCATCTCACCGCAATCGCCAAGGCCTATCGCGGTCCTGTGACGGTGGCCGCTGATCTGGATTGCTACGCTTTCTGAACCTTACGCTTGCGCCAATCGTGGCGAGCATGGCGGGCGATGGCAGCGCCGCATACACGGCATTGGCCGACATATGCGTGTCCATCCCACACCACATCGCGCCGCACGGGTTGATGCCGACCCGTCAGGCAGCCGAGAAATGAAAATACGGACATGGACCCGGTACTCCGGCGAAGGGGCGCGACCCGCTGACCTACGGGAAAGCGCGTAGGCCAGCTGTCTTAAGCTTCTGTGACACCGCATCGCGCTTGCCCGCCGCCGGATTGCGCGGCATGGTTTGGCGATGGCGAGTTCGGATGCAGCGCAGCAGGCGCATGATGTGGTCATCATCGGGTCAGGTGCAGCGGGCCTGACCGCTGCGCTGGCGCTGGCCGAGACGCGGCGGGTGCTGGTGCTGGCGAAAGGATCGCTCACCGGCGGGTCGACCGCCTGGGCGCAGGGCGGGATCGCCGCGGTGCTCGATGCGGGCGATACCTTTGAAAACCACGTGCGCGATACGATGGTGGCCGGCGCCGGGCTGAATGACCTTGCCACGGTCGAATTCGTGATCGAACGCGCGCCCCGTTCGATTGACCGGCTGTGCGAGCTGGGCGTGCCGTTCAACCGCGATGCGGATTCGCTCCATCTGACGCGTGAGGGCGGGCATTCGCACCGCCGGATCGTGCATGTCGATGATGCGACCGGCTGGGCGGTACAGCAGGCGCTGGTGCGCGCGGCTGAGGATCACCCCAACATCACCTTGCTGCCGGGCTGGACCTGCATCGATTTCATCACCGATCGCCACCGCGAGCAATTCTCGGCCGCCGGGCGCGTGTGGGGCGTCTATGCGCTGGACGAGGCGACCGGGCGAGTTGAGCGCCATGTCGCTCGTGCCACGATCCTAGCGACCGGCGGGGCGGGGCGTGTGTATCAATTCTCCACCGCCCCGCGCGGCGCGACGGGCGACGGGATCGCGATGGCATGGCGGGCGGGCGCGCGCGTCTCCAACATGGAGATGATGCAGTTCCACCCGACCTGCCTTTACCATCTCGACGTCAAGAACTTCCTCATCACAGAGGCGGTGCGCGGCGAGGGCGGACGGCTGATCAACCCGCGCACTGGCAAGCGGTTCATGGAGTTCTACGACAAGGAACGCATGGAGCTGGCCCCGCGCGATGTGGTGGCGCGGGCCATCGATGCTGAGATCAAGCGGTTTGGGCTCGATTACGTGCATCTCGACATCAGCCATCAACCTGCGGACTTTGTGCGCGGGCATTTCCCGATGATTTACGACAAGCTGATGGGCCTCGGGATCGACATGACCGTGGACCCGATCCCGGTCGTCCCGGCGCAGCACTATACCTGCGGCGGGGTGGTGGTGGATCTGGCCGCGCGCACGGATATTCCCGGCCTGTGGGCGGCGGGCGAGTGCACCGAAAGCGGCCTGCACGGCGCAAACCGGCTGGCGTCGAACAGCTTGCTCGAATGCTTCGTGTTCGGCGAGGCGGCAGCGCAGGACATCCTCGCGCGCTGGGACAGCCTCGAGGATGTGCCCGCGATCCTGCCATGGGACGAAAGCCGCGTGACAGACTCCGACGAAGAAGTCGTCATCAAGCAAAACTGGACCGAAATCCGCCGCTTCATGTGGAACTATGTCGGCATCGTGCGGACGACCAAGCGGCTGGAGCGCGCCGCGAGCCGGATCGAACTGCTGAAGCGCGAGATCGAGGATTACTACGGCGCGTTCCGGGTGACGACCGACCTGATCGAGCTGCGCAATCTGCTGCAATCGGCGGAGCTGATCGTGAAATCGGCGCTCCACCGCAAGGAGAGCCGGGGGCTGCATTATACGCTGGATTATCCCGAGCTGGCCGATGAGCCCAAGGATACGGTGCTGGTGCCGTGAACGGTCCTATCATCCATACGCCCTATGATCTCGGACTTGGCTTTCAGCTTGGCTCCAATTTTCATGCTGACGCGAATTGCGGAATTCGTGTGAGCACCGTCTGCCTGATGGAATCGTGCAACGACCGCCTCAACCTCTTCTGGGAACTTGAGGGGGCAGACAAACCAATACTCCTTATCGAATTCGACAATGCATTAGTGAGCCGTGTGCTTGATGAGATGTGGAATAGCACCGAAACCGATTCTAAACGGTGGAAGGGTATCGACTGCAGCTTCGCGCGGGTGATCGAGGGATCGGAATATCCGACCTACCCCGATTTGCTGAAGACGATCCATCCGGATGCGATACACTATGCGTTCGTAACGGGTGACGATTGTGTCGATGTCATCGCGCTGGACCAACCTCGTGCGAAACTGATCGAAGTCGGAGAGATCGCACAGCACCGCCTGCAATTTCCGTTGCCCAATTGCGGAACCCTTGCCTGATACATGTCAGAGCAATGCAAGCCTGATAGGTCGTTCCAAATGAAAATCAGCGCTTCTC
>JAKFWB010000194.1 GCA_021732945.1 Porphyrobacter sp. | reverse complement strand
GAACACCCCGATCAACACGGCAGCGATCAGCAGCATTTCAAACTGGATGCGCGCGGGCTTGTCGTCCTTCCAGCGCAGCAGCGGGCCGACCGCCATGACCAGAAACATCGGCACCGCGAAGATAGCGCTCGCCGGATTGAAATAAGGCGGGCCGACCGAAACGCGTATATCGAATGCCTCGGTCACCAGCGGATAGAGCGTGCCCAGCAGCACAATCGCAAGGATCGCCGACAGCATCACATTGTTGAACACCAGCGCGCCTTCGCGGCTGGCAAAGGAGAACCGCTTGCCCTCCGCCACAGCGCCTGCGCGCAGGGCGAAGATCGTGAACGCGCCGCCGATATATAGCCCCAGCAGCCCGAGGATGAAGGCCCCGCGCTCAGGATCAACCGCGAAGGCGTGCACACTCGTCAGCACGCCCGAGCGCACAAGGAAGGTGCCCAGCATCGACATTGAGAAGGCGAGCACGCCCAGCATGATCGTCCACGTCCGCAGCGCATCGCGCGCCGCCAGCACGGCGACCGAATGCATCAGCGCGGTTGCGGCCAACCACGGCATCAACGAGGCATTCTCGACCGGATCCCAGAACCACCAACCACCCCAGCCAAGCTCGTAATAGGCCCAGTAAGAACCGGCAGCGATCCCAAAGGTCAGCAGCACCCACGCCCCCAGCACCCAAGGGCGCATCACGCGCGCAAAGGCGGGGTTGACCTGATTGGTCAGCAGCGCGCCCATCGCCAGACTGAAGGCGACCGACAGGCCGACATAGCCCGCGTAAAGCGTCGGCGGATGGATCGCGAGGCCGATGTCTTGCAGCAAGGGATTGAGGCCCGTGCCTTCCGCCGCCGGGATCGGCAGCCGCTCAAACGGGTTGGAGGACAACAGCAGAAAGGCATAGAAGCCCAGCCCCACAAAGCCTTGCACGGCCAGCGTCGCGCCCATGGTGCGTTCGGGCAGGCGGCGTTCAAACCCGGCGAGCAGCCCACCCGACAACGCCAGCACGCCCACCCACAGCAGCATCGATCCTTCGTGATTGCCCCAGGTGCCCGTAAGCTTGTAGATCAACGGCTTCATCGAGTGAGAATTGCTCGCCACCAGCTTGATAGAAAGATCGGTGATGGCAAAGGCCCACAGCAGCATCAGGAAAGCCAGCCCCGCCAACACCGCCTGCACCACCGCAGCGGGGCGCGCATAGATCGACAGCGGGTTGACCTCGCCCTTGGCCGCATTCAACGCAAACCCGCCCGACACCATCTGCAACAGCGCCAGCGCCGCCGCCAGCCACAGCGCAGCCAAGCCGATTTCAGCGATCATGGCTTGAGCCCGATGGTGGTATCGGCGGCCATCTTCGCCGCCTGCTCGGTGCCCATGCCTTCAAGCTCCTTGGGCACATAGTTTTCATCATGCTTGGCGAGCAGGTTGGTCGCCAAGAACACGCCATTGGGGCCAAGGCTGCCTTCGGCCACCACGCCCGAATTCTCGACGAACAGATCGGGCAGAATGCCGCTGTATCGCACCGGAATCGCGTCATCGGTGTTGCCGGTGACCATGAAGTTCACTGTCACCCCATCCGCTTCGGTGGTGAGCGATCCGGCCTTCACCATCCCGCCCAGCCGCACAGCCTGACCCACTTCGGGCGGGGTCACGGCCATTTGTTCGGGCAGGTAGAAATAATTCGCCTGATTGCGCAGGCTCCACGCCGCGATCAGGCCTGCGCCAATAATCGCCAGCAGCGCTGCGAGAACGAGGAAAAGGCGTTGGTGCTTGGCTTTCATCATGTCCCTCAAGTCAACGCCGCTTGGTCGCGTCACGCCGCGCTTCGGCCTGAGCCATGGCGCGCCACGCCCAGACAATCAGCAGCGCCAGGGCAATGCCCGCCACGCCGTATGCGAGCCAGACGAAATCCCACTGGTTCAGATGTTCGCGCATCACGCCTGTTCCATCGCGGCAGCGACCATGCGGGGTGCAGGCGCATCATCATCCAGCGCCCGGCGGCGCAAGCGCGCTTCGACCTGACCTTGCGCGATCAGGGCCCGCATCCGCATCAGCACAATCGCCCCGAACAACAGCGAGAAGCCCACCACCGCCACCAGCAGCGGCACCAGAAAGGTCGCCTCGATCGCGCTTTTCCCCGCAGTGATGCTGGGCGGCTGATGGAGCGAATTCCACCACACCACCGAACGGTTGATAATCGGCACATTGATCGCGCCGACAAGGCCAAAGATCGCCGCGATCTTGTTCGATCCGCCCTCGCGGCTCGCCGCTTCGGTCAGCGCGATGTAACCGGCGTAGAGGAACAACAGCACCAGCATGCTGGTCAGACGCCCGTCCCATTCCCACCAGGTGCCCCACGTAGGGCGGCCCCAGATCGATCCGGTGGCAAGGCAGATCGCGCAGAACACCATCCCCGGCACGGCAATCGCCCGCGCGGCAATCGCGGCGAGCGGGTGCTTCCAGATCAGCAGCATGGCACTGGAAATCGCGATCCCGGCCCAGCCGCCCATGCCAAGCCATGCGGCAGGCACGTGGATGAACAGGATGCGCACCGTCTCGCCCATCAGCCGGTCAGGCGGCACCATGAACAGCCCCCACAGCGTCGCACCCAGCGACAACGCGAGGCCGCTCCAGAACAGGAGCGGCATCAGCCACTTCGCAAGGGCGAGGAATCGGGTGGGGTTGGCGTAAATGTGCATGGGTTTTCGTGTCTGACCGGGCTTGTAGCCTTACACCCGATCCCGACAAGAGAGCAAATCATGCAACTGGTCTTTCGTTCCCGGTGCATCCGCCGGATTCAGCCACGCCCGATCAGCTTTTGGGCCATCCGGTCGGCCACCACATCGGCAGAGATGCCGGTGCTCTCGCTCTCCTGCCAGATCTGTTCCAGCCGCCCGGGGATCTGCGCGACGAGTGCGTTAACTTCGGCAATACCGCCAGACCGGCCTTCGCTGCGCACCAGATATTCGGTCGCAACCGAGATGATACCGCCGGCATTGATGACATAATCGGGCGCATAGAGAATATCGCGCGCCGCCAGCACCGCGCCGTGCTCTGCGCGGGCGAGCTGATTGTTGGCTCCGCCTGCCACGATCGCGCAATCGAGCGCGGCGATGCTGGCGTCATCCAGAATCGCGCCCAAGGCATTGGGGCTGAAGACATCGCAGGGCGTAGCCATGATCGCACCAGTGCTGGCTGTGGCCGCGCCCAACTCCTGTGCCAAGGCTGCGGCGCGGGCGGCATTGATATCGGCCAGCGTCAGCTTCGCGCCGTCGCGCGCCAGCAGGCGGGCAACCCCGCCGCCAACGCTGCCAGTGCCCTGCACCGCCA
>JAKFWB010000197.1 GCA_021732945.1 Porphyrobacter sp. | reverse complement strand
CACGCTCAATGCCAGCGCCGGGATCACAAACGGCATCCCGATCGTGCCCGCGCCCGCCAGCAGCGTGGCAAAGCCGAAAGCAAACGAGCGTTTGTCAGGCGGAAACAGCGTCGCCACGGTCTTGATTGTGAGCGGGGTCTGCACCGCTTCGGTCACCCCCAGCCCCATGCGTGCCGCCACCACCTGCGCGGTGGTCATCGCCCAGCCATGCGCGATCGCAGCAAGGCTCCACGCCGCAGCGCCCACCTGCATCGAACGGTGCACGCCCAACCGGTCGACCAGCCAGCCGGTGAACAGAAAGGCGAAGGCGGCGGAGAACTGCGTCACCGCAGCCAGATCGCCAAAATCACTGTCGCTCCAGCCGAAATCGGCCATCATGTCGGGCTTCAGGATCGCGATGATCGGGCGGTCCATCGCGTTGAAGACCCCCGCAATGCACAGCACCGTGAACAGCGACCAGCGCAAGCGGCTGGAAAGAGGGGAAGGAGTGGTGGCCATCAACGGCTCCTTGGCTCGGGCAGCGGGATTGGGCAAGCGGGGCGCAGACAACAAGGGCCGCCGGATCGCTCCGGCGGCCCTGTGTCATGTCGCATCCCGCAGGCGGGCCATTACATGCGGGCGCGCAAGCTGACCCCGAAGTAACGATCCGCATCGCGCGGGATCTGCAAGCGCTGACCCGCTGACACGTTGAGCAGCACATAACTGTCATCGGTGATGTTGCGGACGTGGAAGGTCACGCGGTAATTGTCGTCGCTGTCCGAAAACCCGACCGAAGCGTTCCAGATGCCATAGGGATCGATCGGGCCGGCCTCACCCAGATCGGAGAACTGGCTGCTGGTGTGGCGGTAATCGGTATTGAGATACAGCATCGCCGGGCCCAGATCAGCGGTGTAATCGCCGCCGAGGGTATAGACGAACTCGGGCGCGAGCGGCAGACGGGTGCCATTTCGCGCGTCAGGGGCGTTGTTGCGCGGATCGGGGTTGAACTCTTTCACCCGCGCATCGGCATAAGCTGCGCTGGCGCGGAGGTTCAACCCATCAATCGGGGCGACCACCAGATCAGCTTCAAAGCCTTCGCTCTGCACTGTGCCTGCATTGGTCAGGTTCGACACCACTGCGCCGTTGAGCGTGATGAAGTTGTTGGCTTGAAACCCATCATATTCAACACTGAAGGCAGCGACATTGAGCTGCACCCGGCGATCCCAGAACTGCGACTTCACGCCGATTTCAAAGGAGTCGGACAGTTCCTCATCAATCGGCACCGCGTTGACGGGGCCGGTGTGGTTGAAGAACACGTTGAACGCCGGGCCCTTGTAGCCGCGCGTGAACGATCCGTAGAGCAGAATGTCATCAGTCGGCTCAAACTGGATCACGGCCTTGCCCGAAAGATTTCCAGTGTTTGTCGACCCGCGCGAGGTGTTGGTGCCGTTGCCGCCGCTGGCGATGGTGCCGCCCGCCGGGTTGCCATTGGTGCCCGGGCCGGTGGCAGGCAGGCCATTGGTTGCATTCACTGCGGGCGCGCGGGTGTGGGTGAACTGGAGATCATCCCACGTGTAGCGCAGCCCCCCGGTCAGCGCGAGCTTCTCGGTAAGGCGATAGGTCGCCTGCGTGAACAAGGCATAGTTGGTCGAACGGACGTCGCTGCGCGAGGTCGCGGTCGGGAAGATCGTGTTCACCGTATCGGCAATGTTGCAGGGCCGCGCGCCGCTGGCCGCGACCGGCAGGGTCGAACTGGCGCAGGTGATGTTGCGGCGGGTGAAATCCTGCGTGTTGTCAGACTGCCACGCAAACGCGCCCGCCTGATAGAAGAACGGCTTGGTGTGGTCCGATGCGATGCGGATTTCGGCTGAGACCTGCTCGGTCTGGACGACACCTTCATCATGCAACTCGCCCGTGCCGACAATCGCGCGCGGCAGGAAATCGCCTTCGCGAAGCTCCTCGTTGAACCAGTTGCGATAGCCGAGCACCACGCTCAGCGTGTGCGTGTCACTGATATCGAAATCGCCGGTGCCGGTCAGGCTCCACTGACGATCACGCGTTTCGGTGATGAGGTTGTGGTTGATGAAGCGCTGGTCTTCGCCCTGCGCTGAGCCACCGGGCAGGTTGAGCTCGGCATCCAGCACCGCACCGCGGCTGACGCCGGTCACATCGGCGCAGCAATCATCATTGGCGCGGTAGTAGTCGGCGATCAGGCGAACTTCGTTGCCGCCGTCGTCATAATCCACGATCCCGCGGACACCGTAACGCTCGTAGCCGTTGACCTGCTCGTTCCGGCCGCCATTGATGTTGGTGATGTTGCCATCGTAGCTGCCATAGAAGCCGGTGAGGCGGGCCGACAGGTTTTCGGCGATCGGGCCGGAAATGGCGGCGCGCAGGCGGTATTCGTCGCCTTCAAACCAGTCGGCGCTGGCCTGTGCTTCAAAGGTGTCGGTGCCGCCCTTGGAGACGATGTTGACAAGACCGGCCGAGGCATTGCGCCCGAACAGCGTGCCTTGCGGGCCGCGCAGCACTTCGAGCCGTTCGATATCGACGAGGTCGATGAAAGCCTGGCCTGACCGCGACAGCACCACGCCGTCGACAACGGTGGACACGCTGGGCTCCGCTGCGACCGAGAAGGTGATGGTGCCAACGCCGCGCATCACGATCGCGCTGTTGGCACTGGTGGTGCCCTTGCGGAAGGTGACCGAGGGGATCACTGTGGAGATGGTTTCAAGGTTGAACACCACCGCCTGTTCCAGCCGGTCGCCGCCGACTGCGGTGATCGCGATCGGCACATCCTGCACATTTTCTTCGACTTTTTGCGCGGTGACGATGATTTCTTCGACCTGCGCCATGGCCGGGGCCGTGTGCATCAACGCCAGCGAGCTGGCGGAAATGGCCAGCGCCTTTAGCGCAATTCGAGTGGTGGTGGACATCACAGTTCTCTCCCCTGGCATGTGATCAACTCTTGGGGCGATGGCTGTGATCATCCCCCGCACGGTCAATCTTTCAGGCTCCGGGTTGCGCTTTCCACTGCCGTATGTCAAGCGGTGTCACATGAGCGCGGTGCAGAGTTTACCGTGCCGCAGAAGTGATGCTTTCCTGCAACATGGCGGCGGAGCTAGAGAGGGGCGACGTGGCGACACGGTTGGTGGTGATTGGCCCGGAGGATGGCGGCGGCGGCTTTGATCTGCTGCTGGGGGATCGTGTGATCCTGCGCCATCGGGTCGCGGCCCCGGCGTTCCGCATCGCCAAGGGTGATCCGGCCATCACCATGGTGCGCGGGAACTTCCGACTGGCGGATGCCCCGCGCGAGTCGCGCATCCCGTGCCATGTGGTCGAGAAT
>JAKFWB010000174.1 GCA_021732945.1 Porphyrobacter sp. | reverse complement strand
GCGGGTGCTGCCAAGCTGCTGCATCCGATCGATCAGACGAGCGATGCGATCGACCTCATCGGTGATCATCCTAGCCAGCTTCTGATCTTCCGGCGGCAATTTGCGCGCCACGAGCTGTCCAGCCCCGCGGATCTCTGCGAGCGGGTTCTTGATTTCATGCGCCAGCACCGCCGGGGCGCCCAGCATGGCAGCACCGCTGGCTGGATAGGCGTTTTCATCATGGCCGATCTGCGACAGCGTAATCACACGCCATCCCGGGTGATTGGCAAGCGGGGATGCGGTCAGATTGATGCGCTGATCACTTGAGCCAAGCCTGATCACCAGATCACGCGCCACCAAGGCATCCTCACTGGCGGTCAGGCGTGAATCGACCCGCGGATCGATCGGACCGATCCGGTCGATCAGGCGGGTGCCGATCAGGCGGCTCGCGCTGGTGCCCAGCAGATCTTCAGCAGCTTGGTTGGCCTCGGCGATGCGGCCATCCGCATCGATCAGCAGCAGCGCGAAGATCAACCCGGCGATTTGCCCGGCGGCATCGGGACGCGCAGCGGCGGCGAGAGAAGGCGCTGAAGCGCCGGGGACAGAGGGTTTGGCCACGCCTCAGGCGGCCTGTTGCAGCAGAAACGGGGTGTAGAAGCGTTCGATTTCGCCCAGCACCTGATCAGCGTCGTCGATAAAGTTGGCCATGTTGCGGAACTCGGCTGAACCATGCAGGCCCTTGGTGTACCAGCCCAGATGCTTGCGCGCCATTTTTACGCCCGTATCCCGGCCATAGTGATCGAGCATCCGGCGGTAATGTTCCACCACCAGCGCATATTGCTCGTTCATTCCGGGTGCAGCGCGCGCCTCGCCGGTGCGCCACCAATGCATTACCTGCCCCAGCAGCCACGGTTTGCCATAGGCACCGCGCCCGATCATCAGCCCATCTGCGCCGGACTGTTCGAGCGCCTTGGCGGCGTCATCGATGGTGCAGATATCGCCGTTGACAATGACAGGGATATTCACCGCGTCCTTGACCTTGCGGATGAAGGCCCAGTCGGCGCTGCCCTTGTACATCTGGTTGCGGGTGCGGCCATGGACGGTGATCATCTTGACCCCGATATCCTCGGCCATCCGCGCAAGTTCAGGCGCGTTGAGACTGTCATGACACCAGCCCATCCGCATCTTGACCGTCACTGGCACCCTCACCGCCTTGACGGTCGCCTCCATCAACCGCACCGCCAGCGGCACTTCGCGCATCAGCGCGCTGCCCGCCAACTGCCCGACGACCTTGCGCACCGGACAGCCAAAATTGATGTCGATGATCGCTGCGCCATTGCCTTCCTGAAGTCTGGCAGCCTCGGCCATGCTGGCAGGATCGCAGCCGACCAGCTGCATCGACACCGGCTCTTCGATCCGGTCCCAAGCGGATTTCTGCGTGCTCACGCGCGTTTCCCGGATCGCCGCCTCACTCGCGACCATTTCGGTGACGTTGAGGCCCGATCCATAGCGCCGCACCAGCGTGCGGAACGGCATGTCGGTCACCCCCGTCATCGGCGCGAGCACCACAGGCTCAGCCACGGTGACCGGGCCAATGGCAATCGGCTTCAGCGCCGGAGGTGTGGGAAGCATGCTCATGGAGATCAGTGCCTAATAATTGGGCAGGCGCATAGTGGATTGCCGAAAGTCCGTCCAGACCTTAAGCGCTGGCCTCGCAATGGCCACTATGCCCCCCCTTCCCTCCTTCGCCGCCATCGTGGTCGCGGCTGGCAAGGGACTGCGTGTGGGCGGCGATACGCCCAAGCAGTTTCGCCTCTGGCGGGGCAAGCCCTTGGTTCGGCATTCGGTTGAGGGTTTGGCGGCGGCTGGAGCCGATCCGCTGGTAGTGGTCATCAGCGCAAACGCTGCGGCCCATGCCGAGGCTGCGCTCGCCGGGATAGCCGGACTTCAGTTTGTGACCGGCGGTGCGACCCGTCAGGAATCGGTGCGCGCGGGGCTTGAAGCGCTGGGCCCGGCCGCGCCGGAACGCGTGCTGATCCACGATGCCGCACGCCCAGATCTGTCCCGCGCCGTGATCGCTCGCTTGCTCGGCGGGCTGGACACTTACGCCGGTGCCATCCCGGTTTTGCCGGTGGTCGATAGCTTGGCGGTTGCGTCCAACAGCGGCCTGATGGCTGGCAAGGCGAGCCGCGAGACGCTGCGCCGGGTGCAGACCCCGCAGGCCTTTCGCTTTGCCGAAATCCTCGCCGCTCATCGCGATTGGGCTGGACCGACCGATGCAGGCGATGATGCGCAGGTGCTGATGGCAAGCTCCGGTTCAGTTGCACTGGTCGATGGCGATGAGCGATTGAAGAAGATTACCTTTGCCGAGGACTTTGCCGACCCGATGTTCAGCGTTGCACCCCCTGCCCCCGCCTTCCGGATAGGACAGGGTTTTGATGTTCATCGGCTGGAAGCGGGCGAGGAATTGTGGCTGTGCGGGGTGCAGATTCCGCACGACAAGGGCCTCTCGGGCCATTCGGATGCTGACGTGGCGCTGCATGCGATCACCGATGCCGTCTTGGGCGCGATTGGTGCTGGCGATATCGGCACGCACTTCCCGCCCAGCGATCCGCAATGGCGCGGAGCGCGCTCTGCCCGTTTTCTGGAACATGCCGCCGGATTGGCGCGCGAGGCTGGTTACGAAATAGGCAATGTCGATCTCACCTTGATCTGCGAAGCGCCCAAGATCGGGCCACACCGCCCGGCCATGCGCGCGGCTGTTGCCCAGATTTTGGGCACGGCAGAAAGCGCAGTCAGCATCAAGGCCACCACCACCGAAAAGCTCGGCTTTACCGGGCGCGGCGAAGGGATTGCTGCGCAGGCTATTGTCCTTGTCCATTTTGCAGCGAAAGGAAATGCCACATGAAAATCCACCTGATCGCGCCGGCATTGGCGCTCGCAGCCTTGGTCTCGGCTCAGGCTGCTCAGGCGCAGCAGCAGACCTGCGTCAGTCCTGAAGATCTTGGTGATGCGGTCCGCTATGCCATGCCGATTGCCTTTGATGCCACCCGCACCGCCTGCGCCAACCGTCTTTCAGCCGATGGCTTCATCGCCACGGGCGGCGAAAGCTTCATTTCCACCTTCCGCAGCGGGCAGGACAAGTCGTGGCCGGGCGCATTCCGCTTGCTCAAGACCTTCATGGCAGACAACGGCAAGGGAGAGGGCAAGGCCGATGACGGCATAAATGCGATGATTGCGTCCCTGCCCGAAGATGCGCTGCGCCCGTTTGTCGATGGGATGGTCGGCCAGATGATCGCTGCCGAGATCAAGGGCGACACCTGCGGCAAGATTGAACGCGGGATGGAACT
>JAKFWB010000419.1 GCA_021732945.1 Porphyrobacter sp. | reverse complement strand
TATTTTAACAGGTCGAGATAGACGCTCTTGCCGGTTTTCAGCCACAGCCCTTCAAGCACCGCAAGGTAGCTCGCCAACCCGATTGAGAAGGCCGGAAAGAAGAAGTGGAAGCTCACCGTGAAGGCAAACTGAATCCGCGCGAGCAACAGGGCGTCGAGGTTCTCAAGCATGGCGTTCAGCTAATCCCTTGCCAGCGCCGATCAATTGCTTTTGGCGCAACAAAGATACGGTTTGAAGCCGAAAGGGTTGCACCGCCGGACAAACTTGGGGGGGAGTCCGGCGGTGCACAGTAGGACGTCGCCTAAGGCTTCAAATGAGCCCTGTTGCTTCGTCAGGCTTCGGCGATGGGGCTTCCCCGCCGGTATGGAAAATCGGTTGCGCCAACACGCTTCGTTGCAAAGGAAGCACGTTAGCTGAGGGATCGTCAAGAAAGCGTGACCGCTTCAGGCAATCTATCACCGGACATTTGCTCCAGATAAGGTCAACCGATGGTTGCCATAGACTGAGGGGGCGCAACCCGCATCTTCAACGTCGCCGCAGTGAGCTTGAATCAGGCCGCTCCTTCCACAATACGAACCACCAACATCCCAAACAACATTGCCGCGATGAAGATCGCTGCCGATACCGGCTCTATCGCCAACGCCGCAAAGCCAGGGCCGGGACATAGGCCAGCGATACCCCAGCCGATCCCGAACAGGGCCGAACCACCGATCAGGCGCGGGGTCAGATCGCTACGGTCAGGCAGCGCAAAGCTATCAGTGAAGAAGGGTCGCAGCATGCGGCGCTGAAGCGCCCAGGCGAAGGCCATCACCAGCACCGCTCCTCCCATCACAAAGGCCAGCGTTGGATCCCATGCGCCAAACAGATCGAGGAACCCGCGCACGCGCGCCGGATCGGTCATCCCGCCCAAGGCGAGCCCCGCGCCAAAAATGATGCCTGCGGTGAGGGCGATGAAGGTTTCGCGCCTCATGGCGCGACCGCGATGTTCAGAGCATTAATCACGGCAACGGTAACAAACCCGGTCGCCATAAAGGTTGCGGTTGCCACCAGCGAACGTTGCGACAGGCGGCTCATCCCGCAGACGCCGTGCCCGCTGGTGCAGCCCGATCCGAGCCGCGTGCCGATGCCCACGATCAATCCGGCGATGCCCAAGGTCACGGGAGCAGCAAACTGCGGCGCGGAGGTCCCGGCAAGTCTGATCACGATCAGCGCGCCGAGCGGCAGGCCGAGCAGAAAAGCCACGGCGCCGATCCGCGGCATGGAACTGCTGGCAATCCCGAAGGCGCGGGCGGCGATACCCGACACCCCGGCAATCCGCCCTGCCCCGAGCAGCATCAGAGCTGCCGCGATGCCTATCAGCACACCGCCAAGCAGCCCGGTCAGCGGGGCCGCGTCTGGAAAGCCGGGCAGGCTCATACCGCGTTCACCGGGATCTTGAGGTAGACGATGCCATTGTCGTCCGGTGACGGAAAGTGGCCAGCACGCATGTTGACCTGCACCGACGGCAGCATCAGACGCGGCATATCCAGCATTGCGTCGCGCGCCTCGCGCATCAACACGAATTCTGCCTCAGTCACCCCGCCGTGCGCGTGGACATTGCTGTCACGCTCGGCAGCGACGGTCGTCTCCCAGGCATAGGTGGTGCGGCCCTTCGGCAGATAGTCGTGGCACATGAACAGCCGGGTTTGGAGCGGCAGCGAAAGGATGCGCCGCAAGGAACGGAACAGCGTGGCCGCATTCCCTACGGGTAAATCGGCGCGGGCGGTGCCGTAATCGGGCATGAACATCGTATCGCCGACAAACACAACATTGCCGACCACATAGGCAACACAAGCGGGCGTATGGCCGGGGACATGCATCACGGTGACCGGCAAATTGCCGATCATGAAGGTATCACCATCGGCAAACAGCACATCAAACTGCGAGCCATCACTGGCGAAGGCGGCGCCTGCGTTAAACAGCTTGCCGAACACTTTCTGCACAGTGGCGATGTGTTCACCGATGGCGATTTTTCCGCCCAGTTTTTCCTGGAGGTAAGGCGCCGCCGAAAAGTGATCAGCATGGGCATGGGTTTCCAGCAGCCAAATCACTTTCAGATTATGCGAAGTGATGTGTTGGATAACGGCATCAGCAGACGCAGTTGCGGTGCGCCCGGAATTCGGATCGAAATCGAGCACCGAGTCGACAATTGCCGCCTCGCGCGTGGCAGGATCGTGCACGACGTAAGTAGCGGTGAAGGTTGCCGCGTCAAAGAAGCTCGCAATTTCGGGCTGTAGCGCTGGCTCGGCGTTTACGTGCAGGACCTGCTCCGTCGCCACCTGCAGGACTGGATCAAGACTGGCCATCGCAGATTTCCAATACAATTTCATAAATCATGTATTTGTATTGCCCCTCAACTGTCAAGTGGTATGAGGCAGGGATGAACCCACTCACCACCGCCCCGCCCGCTTGCGTCGGCCTTAGGATCGGCGACCTCGCTCCCGATTTCGAAGCGCGCAGCACTGTCGGCCCGGTGCGTCTTTCGAGCTTTCGCGGACGATGGCTGGTCTTGTTTTCGCACCCGGCCGATTTCACGCCGGTGTGCACGACCGAATTTGTTGCTCTCGCCCACGAAATGGCAACCTTTGAGGCACGCAATTGCGCCTTGATGGCCATGTCGGTCGACAGCCTGTTCTCGCACTTTGCCTGGGTGCGCATGATCCGCGATCGATTTGGGGTCGAGGTGCGCTTCCCCATCGTCGAAGATCCGACATTGGTGATCGGGCGCGCCTACGGCATGGTGTCAGCGTGCGACAATGACAGCGCGGCCGTCCGCACCACATTTGTCATTGATCCCGCTGGTGTGATCAGGGCGATGACGTGCTATCCCGCCAATCTCGGTCGTTCGATCCCGGAGATTTTGCGCATTCTGGCCGGGCTGCAAGTGGTCGATGCGCATGGCGCTCTGGCCCCCGCCAATTGGCAGCCAGCAGATCCCCTGCTCGAAGCTCCGGCCCATGATCTCGACGAGGTATTTGCTGCCAGCGATGCCACAGGCTGGTTCCTGCGCGACATGGGAGGGCAGAATTGATGGTACAGGATGCACCCATCCCAGCGCTGAAAGCCTTGGCGCACCCATTGCGCTGGAGAATTCTTGCCACTCTCGTCTCGGGCGAGCACAATGTCGGAGAGATCGAGCGGGCAACCGCAATCGCTCAGCCGGGCCTGTCGCAGCAGCTCGGCGTGCTCCGCAAGGCCGGGTTGGTCCTTACTCGCAAGGAAGCCAAACTGGTGTTCTATTCGCTCTCGCAAGAGGCTATATCCGACCTGTGCGCGGCCATGGCAGTGCTTTGCC
>JAKFWB010000307.1 GCA_021732945.1 Porphyrobacter sp. | reverse complement strand
CTCCCGTGGAGCGCGCGGCTGTAAAGCGGGACGAAGGCGACGCTGAACGCGCCTTCGGCAAACAACCGCCGGAAGGTGTTGGGCAAGGTAAAGGCGAGCTGGAACGCGTCCGCCGCCAGCCCTGCCCCCAGCACGCGGGCCAGCAGCATGTCGCGCGCGAAGCCGAACACCCGGCTGATCGCCGTCAGCCCGCCAATGGTGCCGACGTTCTTGAGGAGGCTCATGCGGTTAGTTTCCTCCAAAGACCGCTCATGCTTCGACAGGCTCAGCATGAGCGGTCTTGTATTTCGTCAGGCAAATCACGCGTTGCCGGTGACGGGCGCGATTGGCGTGCCGCCTGCGGCTTCTTCCGCCCGGCGGCCGGCGAGTTGCTGGGCGTAGAGCCCGTTGAAATCGACCGGATCGACCATCAGCGGCGCGAAACCAGCATCGCGCACCGCCGCGGCGACCACGCTGCGGGCGAAGGGGAACAGCAGGCGCGGGGCTTCGGCGTAAAGGAAGGCATGGGCCTGATCCTCGGGCAGGTTGCGCATGCCCACCAGGCCGCAATAGGACAGATCGACAATATACTGCGTGCCGCGCTGCGATGCGGCGGTCAGTGTCAGCTTCAACGTCACTTCGTGCACATCGCTGCTCACCGGCTCTGCGCCGATATTGAACTGCACGTCGATCTGCGGCGGTTCGGGCCATTGGTACACGTCAGGCGCGCTGGGGTTTTCGACCGACAGGTCCTTCACATACTGGGTGATGATCCCCACCGCGGGCATATTGTCCGCCCCATTGGGCTTGGGATCGCCGCTTGCGGCATTGTCGAGATCGGTAAGGACGCCTTCGTGTTCGGCCATGACTGCTGGTGTCTTTCAAATATGGTCACAGGATTTGCGCTTGGTGCACGCATTAGCGCGCACACCACCGCCCGCCGCGCGCCTAGCAGGGGCGCGGGCCGCTCGCAACTGCGGCGGGGTGTTGCCAAAATCCGACCCGGACATCGACCTATTGGCTGTTGTCGAATTGTAATCCAAACCCATTTAAGGCAGTGTAGCAACCTTGCGGCATGTGTGGGCGTATCTGCATGTCAGCCTCTTACGCAGATCGGATGGATACAGTGCTCGAAATCGTTCTCCTCGCCATGGTGGCCGCGTTTCTCGGCCTGCGCCTGTACTCGGTGCTCGGACGCCGCGCCGAGCAGGAGGAAGAGGCCGTGCCGCAGCGTTTCGATGCCGATGGCACAGCGGCCGGGATACCGCGCCCGGCACCGGCTGCCCCCGTCATCGCCCCGCGTGTGCCGGAACTGGAAGGCGTGATGCCGGCGGTGGAACGCGGTCTGCGCGACATTGCCAATGCCGACAGCAATTTCATCCCCGCCCAATTCATCGAAGGCGCGCGCGGTGCCTATCGCATGGTGCTCGAAGCCTTCTGGAACGGCGACCGCGAAACTATGCGCGAACTGTGCGACGATGATGTCTATGCCGGCTTCGTTGGCGCAATTGATGCGCGCGAGGCGGCCGGCGAAACGCTTGCCAACTCGCTGATCCGGATTGAGGAAGTGCGTGTACATTCAGCCTCGCTTGATGGCCGCATGGCGCGCATCGCGCTGCTGTTCGTGGCCGATATTGCCGCTGTCACCCGCGACAAGGATGGCAATGTGATCGCCGGATCGCTCGACGATGCGGTGGAAAGCCGCGATGTCTGGACTTTCTCGCGCAATGTCTCCGCGCGCGATCCCAACTGGCTGCTTGACGAAACCGACGAGGGTTAAGTTCTTGGGGTTAAGCGCCGGGGCGTGATCGCCCTGTTTGATTGAGGAATGCCTGAATGCGGCGGGTGCTTGGGCTAGCGATGCTTTTGGCACTGGGAGCTTGCGGGCGGATCATCCCGTCAGGCAGCGCGCCGCCGCCGGTGGTGACGGCGCCCGTCGCCACGTTTGCGGCCAATGCCGTGTTCGCCGGGATTGCCGCTGGCCCTGCCTTTGCCATGCTGGGCGTCAGTGATGCCGATGCGCGCGGCGCGCTTGCCAGCTTTCGCGAATCCTGCCCGCGCCTGATCGCCCGCGATGATGCAAGCGGGCTAACCTTGCCATCGGACTGGCGCGCCGCCTGCGATGCCGCAGGTGATATGCCCGCTGACCGGGCGCGCGGGTTCTTCGCGCAGCAATTCGTGCCCGTCCAGATCGGCGATGGCCGCGCCTTTGCCACCGGCTATTTCGAGCCCGAGATTGCCGGCAGCCGCACCCGGCGCGCAGGGTTTGATGTGCCGGTCTATGCCATGCCGTCCGATCTGGTCCGCGGCTGGCCTGATGATGTCCCCGCGGCTGAGCGCACCGGTCGCCCGCCCTTGGGCCGCTATGACGCCGCTGGCCGCTTTGTGCGCTATTACGAGCGCGCTGAAATTGAGGCTGGCGCGCTCGACGGCAAGGTGCCGGTGATTGCCTGGGCGGCCGATCCGGTCGAGTTCTTCTTCCTGCAAATTCAAGGCTCCGGCCGGCTTCGCACGCCGGACGGCGAAGTGATCCGCATCGGCTATGCCGGGCAGAACGGGCGCGAATATGTCGGCGTCGGCGGAGTGCTGCGGACCCGCGGCCTGCTGGGCGACGGGCCGGGCAAGTATGCGGGATCAATGCAGGGGATCATGGCCTATATCCGCTACAATCCGGCGGAAGGGCGCGCGCTGATGCAGCTCAACAAGAGCTGGATTTTCTTTTCCGAAGTGAAGGGTGATGGACCTTTGGGCGCGCTTGGCGTGCCGGTGCGGCGGGAAGCTTCGGTGGCGGCAGATCCGGCCTTTGTGCCGCTGGGCGCGCCAGTGTGGCTCGATCTTGACCGGCCCGAGGCTTCGGGCATGTGGATTGCGCAGGATACCGGCGGGGCGATCAAGGGGCCGAACCGGTTCGACACCTTCTGGGGCGCGGGCGAGGATGCGCGCCGGATCGCAGGCGGCATGAGCGGGCGCGGGCGCGCCTATGTGCTGATCCCGCGCGCTTCTGCCGCGCGCCTCACCATGAAACTGCAATGAGAGCACCGCGCGGCCTGTCAGCGGGGGAGCAGACCGCTTGGGCGCATCTGGCGAGCAGCGTGAAACCGCTGGCGGGAAAAAAGTGGCCCGCGCCGCCAGTGGTGGCTGTCGTGGCGACCGCACCCGCAGTCAAGCAAGCGGTTCACCCCAAGGCGGCCAAAGCGGCGCCCAAACGCTCGGTTCCTGCGGCAATACCCGCGCCCGCGCCGCAGCAGCCGGGCCTTGATTCCCACTGGGACCGGCGGGTCAAGGGCGGGCGGTTGGAGCCTGATCTGACGCTCGACCTGCATGGCCACACGCTCGATACCGCCTATGACCGGATCATGGCGGGGCTG
>JAKFWB010000420.1 GCA_021732945.1 Porphyrobacter sp. | reverse complement strand
TGGCGATTGGCGCTGACCAGCGCCTGCGTCTGCTTTTCGAGCTGCGCGGTCATGCGGTTGAAGGCGCGGTTCAACAGGCCGATCTCATCGGCGCCGGTGCGGCCTTCCAGACGCAGCGCGAAGTTCCCCTGCCCCACCTTGCGCGCTGCGCCGACCAGATTGGTCAGTGGCTCGACCTGCCGATCAGCAAAGCGCAGCGCGAACCAGATCGCGACGCTCACCAGCAGCAAGCTGACAACCACCAGCAAAATGTTGAAGCGCAATTGCAGCGTGCGTGCGCTGCTGGTCAGCCGGTCATAGGCGGTGACGATCGATTGCGCGCGCGACCAGGAATTGAACATCGTCTCTTCGGTGGTGCGCGCATTGTAGAGATAGACGCCCGCCTCTGCATCGATCACTGCCAGCGCCTCGATCCGTTCCGGGCTGCCGACGACCACGGCAAGCTCACCGCTATCAAGCTTGGGAAGCGCAGAGCGGCTGAATTCAATCAGGCTGGTATTCTGCGGAAGGTTATAGGCGACTGCCGTGCGGAACGATCCGTCAGCCATTCGCTGAAGGATCGCGCTTTCCGAGATTTCGCGCCCCTGTGCTTGATAAGCGTAAAGGTCAGGAAAATCGGGATCGGTGTGCGGCATCTGCGCAAGAATGCTGCGCATATCGGTCGCCATGATCACCGAGTTCTGTTCGACATTGCGCTGATTGGCGTCGTAATAATTCTGGGCCAGTGCGTTGGCGTTTTCCATCAGCCCGCGCGAATCGTCGGAGAACCAGAAGTCGACCCCGGTCTGGAACAGGAACGCGGCGAAGCCCGCCACCAGCAGCGTCGGCAGAGCGGCCACCATCGAGAAGAAGAACACCAACCGCACATGCAGCCGCGCGGTGCTGCCCGCCGCGCGCCGCATCGCCAAGCGGCGGCCAATCAGCACGAGCAGCGCCATCGCTGGCACCAGCGTCGCCATCAACAGCGCCGACACCTGTATGGTCGGCAGCAAATCGTCCGGCGCATCGGCGCGATTGAAGGTGAGATAGGTGACGCTGATCGCGGCAACCAGCGTGATGACCGCCAAGGCCTCAAGCCACATGAACACATTGGCGCGCCGCGCCGCGATCAAGAACCTTCGCCACCAGCGCGGCGATTGCCGTGGTGTCACATCATGTGAGGGTGAGGTCGGACGATCCATCGTTGCCTACTTACAACAATGGTGTGGCAAAAATGCAAGGGTAATCCGATAGGCCGTTCTGAACACAAGCTATCAATGCGGCGAGAAGCGATCCGGTTCCAGACCCAACTCCCCGATCCGCTTGCGCAAGGTGTTGCGGTTGATGCCGAGCAATTGCGCGGCGCGCAGCTGATTCCCGCCCGTGCGGCCTAGCGCATATTCGATCAGCGGCTTTTCAAACTCCCCCAGAGCGCGATGATAGACCGCTCCGGACGGCGGTGCCTCCGTTGCCAGCCAGGCTGCCAGCGCCGCACCGAACCCGCCTTGCCCGCCATCCGTAGCTCCGCTGACCACCGCGATTTCAGGGCCAAGGATGTCGGTGACGTTATCGCCGTCGATCCGCTCTTCCCGCGCCATCAGGGCGAGGCGATAGACCACGTTGCGCAATTCGCGCACATTGCCGCGCCAATTGCGCTGCTCCAGCCGCTCGATCGCCTCAGCGGTGAGGTGTCGGCGCGGCAGGCCATCTTCTGCGGCCAGCATCAGAAAATGCTGGGCCAGAGCGGCAATATCCTCGCGCCGTTCGCGCAGCGGCGGCAGTTCGATTGGCACGACGTTGAGGCGATAGAACAGGTCTTCGCGGAAAGTGCCCGAGGCGATCATCGGGGTCAGGTCGCGGTTGGTGGCCGCGATAATGCGCACATTGACCGCGATTTCCTGCCGCCCGCCAACCCGGCGAATGCGCCCGGATTGCAGCGCGCGCAGCAGCCGGGTCTGCGCCTCGGCCGGCATGTCGCCGATCTCGTCGAGGAACAGCGTGCCGCCATTGGCCTGTTCAAACTTGCCGATAGCCTGCGCAATAGCACCGGTAAACGCGCCCTTTTCATGGCCAAACAGCTCGCTTTCGACCAGATCGGCCGGGATGGCGGCGGTATTGACCGCCACGAAGGGACCGGTGCGACGGTGGCCGAGTTCATGGATGGCTTCAGCCACCAGTTCCTTGCCAGTGCCGCTTTCGCCGGTGACCAGCACGGTCAGATCATTGCGCAGCACGCGGGTGATCATGCGGTAGACGCCCTGCATGGCCGCACTGCGCCCGACCAGGGGCATTTTCTCGCCCTCACCCGCCTGCATCGCCTCTTCGGCATCTGTTGCGGATGGCGCGCGCGATCCCACGGCCTGACGCACCGCCTGCACCAGTTCATCAAGATCGAACGGCTTGGGGAAATATTCGAAGGCGTCGCTTTCACTGGCGCGCACTGCGGTATCGAGCGTGTTCTGGGCCGACAGCACGATCACCGGCATGTCCGGTGCGCGGTCCCGCACAGCCGAAAGGCTGGCGAGGCCATCGCCATCTTCCAAGATGACATCGGTAAGCATGACCGAATAGCGCCGCCCAGCCAGCAAGGCATCGCGCGCGGCGATGCTGGCACAGTGCGCAATAACGAAGCCTTCATCCTCCAGCGCGGCCATGATCACGGTCGCAATCGCGGCGTCATCCTCAACCAGCAGGACTGGATCAATCGCAGTCTTGCCCATGGTCACGCCTCGCCCTGTGCCTGCGGGAGATGCAGGCGAAAATGGGTCAGCCCCGCGCGGGCATCGCGGTCATGGCTGACATTGCCGTTCATGTCCCGCACCAGCTTGCGCACCAGCGACAGGCCAAGCCCCTGGCCTGATGGCTTGGACGAGACGAAGGGTTCAAACACGTGATCGCGCAAAGCCGGATCAATGCCGGGGCCATCGTCACTGATGGTGATTTCAATCGGCAGCGACACCGCACGTCCATTGCGGATCGCGCTGAAGGCAAGCCCGCTGACAAACCGCGTTTGCACGGTGATCGTTGCCGCTGTGCCGCTGGAAACCGCAGCATCGCGCGCGTTGGAAATCAAGTTGATCAGCACCTGTTCCAAGGCATCGCCATTGGCCAACACCGGCGGCAGCGAAGGATCGAACTCCTCGCGGATCTCGAAAGCGCCGCGTTCAGCCCCGGCGGCGCGCATGGTGGCGACCGCTGCACGGATGGCCCCATGCGGGTTGCAAGCGTCGACCGGCCCGGTGCGGGTGCTGCCAAGCTGCTGCATCCGATCGATCAGACGAGCGATGCGATCGACCTCATCGGTGATCATCCTAGCCAGCTTCTGATCTTCCGGCGGCAATTTGCGCGCCACGAGCTGTCCAGCCCCTGT
>JAKFWB010000099.1 GCA_021732945.1 Porphyrobacter sp. | reverse complement strand
GCCCCGCGACATGCACCACCGCATTGGCCCCATCGACCAAAGCGGAGAGCGCGGCGGTGTCGCCAAGGTCGCCCGACACCCATTCAACCCGCGCCCGCTCAGGCTGCGGCTTGCGGGCGAGTGCGCGGACCGTGTGGCCCTGCGCCAGCGCCTCGTCCAACACCGTGCTACCGACAAACCCGGTCGCGCCGGTGATGGCGATGAGGCTCACAGCAGCACCATGTGATCGCGGTGGATGACGCAGGAACGCGGGGTGTAGCCCAACCGTTCGGCCTGATCCTCGGCACGCTTGCCTGCGATCAGCTGCATTTCGGCAGCGTCATATTCAGCAAGGCCCTGAGCGAGGTGTTCGCCGCGCATGCTCAGCACGCTGACCAGATCACCGCGCCGGAACTGGCCCGAGACGCCCACCACCCCGGCTGCCAGCAGACTCGCCCCGCCCTTCAGCGCCTCAGCGCAGCCCTTGTCGACACGCAGTTCTCCCGCCGGGGCCAGCCGCCCGCCTAGCCACGCCTTGCGGGCGGAGTCGGCGCGCACCGGCAGGAACAGCGTCCCCGTGCCTGCTGCCAAAGCATGGTGGATTGGTGCGTCATGTGTGCCGTTGAGGATCGCCAGCGCAATCCCCGCCCGCGTCGCAATCTGCGCGGCTTGGAGCTTCGATGTCATCCCGCCAGACCCGAGCCCCGATGACGACGCCGCGCTTGCCATCGCCAGCACTTCCGGCGTCACGGCTTCCACCACCGGCACCAGCGCTGCGCCATCGTCACGCGGGTCACGATCATAGAGCCCGTCGACGTCGGACAGCAGCAGCACTAGATCGGCGTTCGCAGCCTGCGCCACCCGCGCGGCCAAGCGGTCATTATCGCCGAAGCGGATTTCCTCGGTGGCGACGGAATCGTTTTCGTTGATCACCGGGATCACGCCTGCCTCCAGCAGCCGGTCGAGCGTGGCGGAGGCGTTGAGATAGCGGCGGCGGTCTTCGAGATCGCCCAAGGTCAAAAGCATCTGCGCAGCGGTGATGCCCTCGGTTCCGAGCGCACGCGACCACAGATCGGCCAGCTGGATCTGGCCCACAGCAGCAGCAGCCTGCGCATCGGCAAGGCTCCCGCGCCCGCCTTTCGCCAAGCCCAGCCGCGCTGCGCCCAGCGCAATCGCGCCCGAACTCACCACGATCACCTGCGCGCCGCTGCGACGCAGCGCCACCAGATCGCCCGCCATCCGCGTCAGCCATTCCTCACGCGGCTCCCCGCCACCGACCAGCAGTGCCGAGCCGATCTTGACCACGATCCGCCGCGCGGTGGTGATGTCGGCAAGACGCGTCAGCATCGCAAGCCTTACAGCGGCGACCAGTCGCTGGCGTCTTCCTCATGCTCGACCTCAACCGTCTTGGTTTCGGTTGAGGTGCGATCGGGCAGGTAGCCGAGCACCGCGTCAAGCAGTTCGGGGATGCCCGCACCGGTCGCGCCGGAGACCGCAAACACCTTGTCCGCGCCTGCTTCCAACAACTCCCCGCGATAGGCGTCGACCAGTTCAGCATCAGCGAGATCGAGCTTGTTCAGCACCACCAGCCGTGCCTTATCCTCAAGGCCCTCGCCATAGGCCGCGAGCTCTTCCTCGACGATGCGCATGGCTTCGGCCGGGTCAGCGTCTTCGGTGCCGGTGATGTCGATCAGGTGGATCAGCACCCGGCAACGCTCGATATGGCCCAGAAAACGGTCGCCAATCCCGACGCCTTCTGCCGCGCCTTCGATCAGGCCGGGGATGTCGGCCAGCACGAATTCACGCCCCTTGTGGCGCACCACGCCTAGCTTGGGCACCAGCGTGGTGAAGGCATAATCGCCGACCTTCGCCTGCGCGTTGGACACCGCGTTGATAAAGGTCGATTTGCCCGCGTTGGGCATGCCCACAAGGCCAACATCGGCGAGCAGCTTCAGCCGCAGCCACACCCACATTTCCTCGCCCGGAATTCCATCCTGGTGCTGACGCGGGGCGCGGTTGGTGGAGGTTTTGTAGGAGGCATTGCCGCGCCCGCCCATCCCGCCTTCGAGGAAGGTGATGCGCTGACCGACCGTGGTGAAATCGGCGAGCACCTCCTCCTTGTCCTCGGACAGGATCTGCGTGCCGACCGGCACCTTGATCACGAGCGGCTTGGCCGAGGCGCCGGTGCGATCCTTGCCCATCCCGTGGCCGCCGCGCGGTGCCTTGAAGTGCTGCGAATAGCGGAAGTCGATCAGCGTGTTGAGGCCGGCGACGGCTTCAAACACGATGTCGCCGCCACTGCCCCCGTTGCCGCCGTCAGGGCCGCCATATTCGACGTACATCTCACGCCGGAAGCTGACGGCCCCAGGGCCGCCTCCGCCGGACTTCAGATAGATCTTGGCTTGGTCGAGAAAATGCATGGGAGCCCCCTACGCATTTCTTGCTGCAATTGCGAGGGGGTAGAAAAGCAGGGGTGAGTCCCCGCGCAGGCGGGGACCTCGTGCAGTAGCGAACGAGGCTCCCGCCTGCGCGGGAGCTCACATATCAGTTTAGAACCGCGCCTCGACGCCCACAACAGCCGAACGCCCCGGCGAGACAAAGCTGAACACCTGTTCGTATTCCTCATCCAACAGGTTCTCGACCCGCGCAAAGGCGCTGAGCTTTTCGGTCAGCTTCACCCGCGCGTTGAAGTTGACGAGGGTGTAGTCCTCCAGCGTCACCCGCACCGGCACAAAGCTCGGATCGGTAAACGCGACATCAGGCGTCGCACCATTGTGGCGCACCACCAGCGTGGCCGAGACCGCATCGTCTGGCGCAGTCCAGGTAACAGCGGCGCTGGCGATGTGCTCGGGGCGGCGCACTTCCTCGATCCCGTTCTCTTCGGCATCGAGGTAGGAATAGGCCGCATCAAGGCTCCACTGGTCAGCCAGCCGGGCGTTGATCGACACTTCGACCCCGCGCTGCTCGCTCACCGTAGTGCGGTTGGCGGGGGTGGCGATGAAGTTCGGCGGCGGGAAGGTGGTGAAAATCTCGCCTTCCAACTCGCTGTCGAAATAGGTCACCGAGAGCCGCGCGGCATCGGCGATGTCTTGATCGAGGCCCACTTCCCACCCGGTCGATTTCTCGGGCCGCAGCACGTCATTGCCGATGAATCGCCCATCGACGAAGCCGAATAGCTCGAAGAAGCCGGGGTTCTTGACCCCGCTACCACCCGCCGCACGCAGCCGGGTGCTGTCGGTGACACGCCAGCCTGCGCCGACCCGGAAGGTGGTGGCATCGGCGAAGCGGTCGTTGATGTCATGGCGGATCGCTGCTGAGAGGTCAAAGGCCTCGCCGCCATAGCGATATTCGCCGACAAACCCGGTCTGCTCAACCGCAC
>JAKFWB010000528.1 GCA_021732945.1 Porphyrobacter sp. | reverse complement strand
GGCCAGTGCGGCGGATGAGGGCATAGACCCCGGCAAGGAACAGTCCGCCGAGCACCAAGCCAATCGCCTCGCTGATCGCCATCTGGCCGAGGAAGTCGCCGAGCGGCTGGCTCGACAGGCCATAGGAACGCTCGCGGTGCCAATCGGTGTAGATTGTCCAGGGCAGAGCGATCAGGGTGGAGATCAGCAGAAAGGCGGCGCTGACAGTGAAGGTGGCAAGGAAGCCCTGCGGCTTGCCGAAGCGCGCGGCAATCCGGTCGAGCAGGCCAAGCCGCACCATGATCAGCGCGACCAGCAGCGACACGCCGACATTGAGGAACAGCAGCCAGTGGTTGCCAGCGGTGTAGGCCGCCGCCTTGGTCAGCGCCTCCGGCCCGAGGCTGTCGATCATGCGCGCGGCTTCCTGCGCGGGCGTGAGAATAGTTGTCATGCGATGTGATCCCCGGTGTATTGCCTAAGTGATACACTCAGCCAGCCAGCGGTCAAGCGGTGAGCCCCAGCACGTCATTCATGGTGTAGCGCCCGGCGGGCTGGCTGCTGAGCCACTCTGCCGCCCGCACTGCGCCGCGCGCAAAGATCATGCGGTTTTCCGCCGAGTGCGAAAGCGTGAGGCGCTCCTCGTTGCCTGCGAAGATCACAGAGTGATCGCCCGCCACGGTCCCGCCGCGCAAGGTGGCGAACCCGATCGCGCCCTCGACCCGCGCGCCGGTCATCCCGTGGCGGCCGCTCTCCATGTTGTCCGACAGGGCAATCCCGCGCCCGGCTGCCGCCGCTTCGCCCAGCAGCTTGGCGGTGCCCGAGGGAGCGTCAACCTTCATGCGGTGGTGCATTTCCAGCACCTCGATATCCCAATCCGGCCCCAGCCGCGTCGCGGCTTCGCGCACCAGATGCGCCATCAGCGTCACGCCGAGCGAAAAGTTGCCCGATTGCAGCACCGGCACGGCGCGCGCGGCTTCGGCGAGGCTAACGAAATGCGCTTCCTCCAGCCCGGTGGTGCCGATCACAATCGGCTTGCCCGCCACCCGCGCGGCGCCGAGATTGGCGCTGAGCGCATCGGGGGCGGAAAAGTCGATCAGCACATCGCATTGGCTGGCATAGGGCCCGATACTGCCACCCGCATCCACGCCCGCGAACAGCGCATGGCCCGCATCCGCAATCGCCGCCTCCAGCGCCTGTCCCATGCGGCCCTTGTGCCCGATCACTCCGAATTGCAGTGCCATGATAACTCCCCGTTCGTCCTGAGCTGGTGTTGCTGCGCAACAGCTTCGCTTCCGAAGGACTGCTTTTCCTTCTACGTCCTTTGAAGAAAGGGCAGGGCTTCGACAAGCTCAGCCCGAACGGAGCTGGCTTTGAGCGCAAATTTTCACCGCATCGTCATCCTGACCGGCGCAGGGATTTCTGCCGAAAGCGGGATCGACACCTTCCGTTCGGCCGGCGGGCTGTGGGAGCAGCACCGGGTCGAGGATGTCGCCACGCCCGAAGGCTTTGCCCGCAACCCCGATCTGGTGCTGAACTTCTACGATATGCGCCGCGCGGCGCTCGCCAATGTCGCGCCTAACCCGGCCCATATGGCGTTAGCGCGGCTGGAGCGGGAGTTCAGGGGCGATCTGCTGCTGGTCACCCAGAATGTCGATGATCTGCACGAACGCGGCGGCAGCGCCCGCGTGTTGCACATGCATGGGGAATTGAAGAGCGCACTGTGTGCCTCTTGCGAGACGCGCGCGCCGTGGCTCGACGCGATGCTGCACCGTCCGCCTTGTCCGGTGTGCCAAGCGCCGTCCCTGCGCCCCGATGTCGTCTGGTTCGGAGAGATGCCTTACCAGATGGGCCGGATTTATCAGGCACTCGAGGCCTGCGACCTGTTCGTCAGCATCGGCACCTCGGGCGCGGTGTATCCGGCGGCGGGCTTTGTGCAGGAGGCGCGGGCGGCAGGCGCGCGCACGCTGGAGCTTAATCTCGAACCGAGCGAGGGTTCGAGCCTGTTCCACGACACCCGGCTCGGCCCGGCGAGCGTGATGGTGCCTCAATGGGTGGAGGAGATGTTAGGCGGCTGATCCGCAGGCCTTGCAGCCCGCTTCTTTGGCGATGCGGATCGTGCGAAGACCGGGTGTCAGCCCGTCTAGGATATGCAGCCGCCCCCAGCCCGGATCGCCCAGTGCGCTGACCCCGGCCAGCAGCACTTTCACCGCCTGCAACGCCGCAAAAGTCCCCGCCCACCCTGCCATCGCGCCGAGCATGCCATCGTCCGCGCAGGTGTCGCAATCCTCGGCATCGAAGGCATCGCCGACGAAGCAGCGGTAGCAGGCTTCCTCGGATAAGTGGCCCGCGAAGGCCGCCACCTGTCCCTGAAACCGGCCCACGGCGGCCGAAAGCAGCGGAATGCCCGCCGCCACGCACGCGTCCGACACCGCAAGGCGGGTGGCGAAATTGTCGGTGCCGTCGAGCACGAGGTTCGCGCCTGCGATCAGCCCTGCGGCATTCTCCGGCGTGATCCGCGCGTCGGATACGTTCACGCAGAGCGAATCGTCAAAATTGGCGAGCCAGCGGCGCGCTGACACCGCCTTGCCATAACCAATGTCGCGGGTGGTGAAGATCGTCTGGCGCTGGAGGTTCGATACATCGACCACGTCATCATCGACCAGCGTCAGCCGCCCGATCCCGCTTGCCGCGAGATATTGCAACGCAGGGCTGCCGATCCCGCCGAGCCCGATGATGGCGACATGGCTCGCCGCAAGCCTGACCTGACCTGCGCCGCCGACTTCGGGTAGCACGATATGCCGGGCAAACCGGTCAAGGCGGGCCGAAGACAAGGGGGCGGGCGATTGGCTCACGGCTTGTCCTCAGGCGCGCGCCGCTCCTGCTTGAAGGCGCCGATGCCATGCCACCACAGGAAGCCGATCACGCCGCCCTTGGTCTGTTGCAGCATCACCAGCAGCATTACCACCGCCACCGGCAGGATGATCGCCAGCGTCAGCCATGCCGACATGCCGAAGGTGCCGATCATCGCGATGACGACAGGCGCGAGCAGATGGCCCACCACGAAAATGCCAATATAAGCCGGAAAATCATCGGCCTGCTGCACCGACCAGTCCTGCTTGCAATGCGGGCACCGGTCGACGGGCTTGAGCCACGCGCGAAACAGCGCCGCTTCGCCGCAGCGGGGGCAGCGCCCCCGCAAGCCCCGCATCAGCGCAGGCACCCAGCCCTTGGGCAGGTCGATCACGTCAGGAGAAAGGCGCTGAGAAGGCATGCACAGGCTGTTTACAGCCTGTGCACCGCCTGTCGACAGGCCTGTGGATAGGCCTGTCGATAGGGCGGTGGGTAAATTGTGGACTGAGCGTGGAGGCCCACCCCGCTGCGACTA
>JAKFWB010000525.1 GCA_021732945.1 Porphyrobacter sp. | reverse complement strand
ATGCCGCCTTCCTGCGCGCAGCAATCTGGCCATCCCCGCGTTATCATGTGTTTCAAACCAGCGGAGCGGCCAGCTTTGTCTATGGCACTGCGCATGATCACAATTTCGACTTTCTCACCGTGGGTTACTGCGGGCCTGGCTATGCCAGCGACTACTACGAATATGATTACGAGGCCGTCGCAGGCTATCCGGGTGAGGATGCAGGCTTGCGCTTCGTGGAGCGATCAGTGCTCTCTCCCGGCAAGCTGCTGCTCTATCGGCGGCATGTCGATGTCCACAGCCAGCTGCCGCCTGATAGCCTGTCGCTGTCATTGAACGTGATGCGAGTCGATCCGGCGCAGGGGTGGTTCGACCAATATGGGTTCGATCTGGAACGCGGAACCGTGGCGCGATGGCTCAATGCCAATGCGAGCGAGGCGCTTCTGCGCGTGGCGGTGGCGAGCGGGGCTCACAATGCGTGGGACTATGCCGAATGGGTCGGGAAGGCGCATCCCAGCGACCGGCTGCGGCTGGCGAGTTTCGAGGCGCGGGCGGAATTGCTGGACGATGCGGCCGAAGCAGATGCCTTGTGGCGGTCGGGTGAATTGTCGGGGAGCCGGATCGTCGCAGGCGCAGCGCGGGCGCGGCGGGCGGCGTTAGCTGTTGCGTAGAAGTCGTTCGGTTGAGTCGCATTCTCCCCTCCCCGGCGGGGAGGTGTCGGGGGTGGGGGCTCTGCCTTCCGAGGTGTCGAACCCCCATCCCAACCCTTCCCCAAGGGGAAGGGCTATTTTGGATCAAGCACAGGCGCCCCCTAAAGCACACCCCCTGCCAGCCGATCAATCGCGCCTTGCAGGATCACCGCCGCGGCGTGGCTATCAATCGCGGCGGCGCGCCGGGCGCGGCTCATGTCTTGCCCGATCATCGCGGCTTCGGCGGCCTGGGTTGACCAACGCTCATCCCACAGCAGGATCGGGAGCGCGAAGGCCTCAGCGCAGTTGCGGGCATAGCCACGGCTGGCCTGCGCGCGCGGGCCTTCGCTGCCGTCCATATTGCGCGGCAGGCCGATGACGATCCCCTTGATGCTGCGTGCGGTGATCAGCGCCAACAGCGTCTCGCGGTCACGCCCCCACTTCCCGCGGCTAATCGTCGTGCCATTGGTGGCGAACCGCCATCCGGCATCGCAGGTTGCGGTGCCGATGGTCTTGGTGCCGAGATCAAGCCCAACCAAGGCCCCGCCATCTCCCAACGCATCGCCAAAGGCGCGCGCAGCTTCAAAGATCAACGAGAAGCTGTCCACGCATCCACTCGCTGCGCCACATCCGCCTTGGTATTCGCCCAAAACAGGGGAATATCATAGACGTGGTAATTGTTGCCCGGCAGCACATAGCTGCCCATTTCCGGCGGCGGGCCGATCAGCAGCAATCCGCGCTTGTCGCAACGTGCGGGGACAAGTCCGGGGACGAGCTCACCCTTTTCCATGCTGTCTTCAGGCACCAGCGTGCCGAGGTTGGCGCTGGCGGGTGCCGAGCCGCCGAACTGGCCGGTGAGGGGGTTGGTGCACAGAATCGGGCTGTTGCCCGCCTGTTCGCCATCCATCGCGGTTGACGCGGCATAGACCTTGAACAGGCTCGAAGGATCGGCCGGTTCGGCAAAGCTGACCCAGCTGATCACGCAGCCTGCTTGGTTCGCCGCCGCGCACGCCGGGAAGCCCATTGCGGGCAGATCATGTTGCACCGAAACCGGCCAGCCGATCATGTAAGCCCCCACCAGCCGCTCAGCGACGGGCGATCCGCGCACTTCCTCGGCCAGCAGGCGTTTGAGATGCAGCGCGCCTTGCGAATGGCCCGCGAGCACGATTGGCGTATCGGGATCGACGCTGGCGATGAAATAGCGATAGGCCTCCAGCACATCGGCATAGGCGGCATCGATGGCCTGGCTGGCTTCCGGGGAATCGATCAGAAACGCACCCATCGTCGCCTGCCGGTAACGCGGCGCCCAGATTTCTGATGCGGCATTAAAGGGGCTGGCCATGCCGCGCAGAAAAATGCGCGCAACCCGTTCCGCTTCGGCATCGCCGCCATTGGCCAGCGGGGCGTTCCAGTTGGTGCGGTTGAGGTAGCTTGTCGGGTGAATGAAGAACACCGCAACGGGCTTGAGCGGCAGGGCCAGAACAGGCCGTGGCACTTCATCACCGGAAATGGCCGGCTGCCACCGCGCCGGACCCTTCACCCCGATGCCGGGCCGCGAAAACCACAATCCGGGGTCTTCATAGGCATTGGCTTCCAGCGGCGTGACCGAGGCAAACTCAGCCGAGGGCACCAGCGCGATCTGCGCCAGCTCATCCTGAAACAATTCGTAAGCGATGCGCCCCGCGATCACCAGAACGATGCAGAAGGCGATGAAATAGAGAAACTTGCGGGCCATTTTTACGCGCGGCCGCAGCTATTGCGACTCAGCGGGTGCGGCAGCTGCGCCCTTTGCCAGCGGCGGGCGCAAGGTTGTCCACGCCCGGTCGCCGCGCATGCTGGTGTACCAGGTCACGGGGTTCCAGGTGGTCGATCCGTCAAGGCTGAAGGTGATGAATTCCGCCCGTCCGCCGACATTGGCGAGCGGCACCGCGCCGCCCAAACCGCTCGCTTCAGCCGGAGCGCGGCTGTCTGCGCTTTCATCGCGGTTGTCGCCCATGGTGAAGATATGGCCTTGGGGCACCTCGTAGGGTCCGTAATTGTCCAGTCCCTGATCGGTGTAATCGATGGTGAGATAGGTCGCGCCATTGGGCAGGGTTTCGCGCCAGGTGGGCGGGGCGAAGAAGTCCTTCCCGTCCGATCCCGTCTCGCGATATTGCTCGAACGCGCTGAGGCACGGCGCACCGCGGCACAGCAGGTCCGGTTCAAACGGCAGGCGCACCGGCGGCACCACTTCGCGCTTGATGGCGCGGCCATTAATAATGATATGCCCGCCGCGCACTTCGATCGTGTCACCCGGCAGCGCGACCACACGCTTGATGTAATCCTCATCGCGCAAGGGGTGCACCGGGATCACGATATCGCCGTATTCGGGCGTATCGGCCCACACCCGCCATTCGCTGCGCGGCAGCAGGTGGAAGCTCGCCGAGGCCCATGACCAGCCATAGGGATACTTGCTCACCACCAGCCGGTCGCCCACCCACAGGCTCGGCATCATCGATGTGGAGGGGATGTAGAACGGCTTGGCCACCAGGCTGTGAAACACCAGCACCGCCAGCAGCATCACGGCTAGCCCGCGAATTTCTGCAAACCAGTTGACCTTTTCGGCGGGTTGCGAGTCAATGGGGGGCGAGGTTTCGGTAATGTCCATGTGCGCGATAGGCCGATCAGAGAGGGATGGCTTCGATAATCACAAAGGCCTGCGCCCAAGGGTG
>JAKFWB010000526.1 GCA_021732945.1 Porphyrobacter sp. | reverse complement strand
AATCATATTCGTAGTAGTCGCTGGCATAGCCAGGCCCGCAGTAACCCACGGTGAGAAAGTCGAAATTGTGATCATGCGCAGTGCCATAGACAAAGCTGGCCGCTCCGCTGGTTTGAAACACATGATCACGCGGGGATGGCCAGATTGCTGCGCGCAGGAAGGCGGCATTCGGGCGGTTATCACGCGGACGGCTGAGCACAATCGCCTGCGGGCCGTAGCCTGAGGCGAGATCCTCCCCGCCCCGCCCCGCCAGCCGGTCAACCAGCAGATCGCCCAGAAACGTCCGGTTGTTCGCCAGCCGCCGCAGCCAGCCAGCCGCCGCCGCGGTGCTGGCGGGATCATCGGCGTCAAAGCCAAGATCGCCCAGAGCCTCGATGCATTCGGGCAGAGTGCAGGCATCGTTGGAGGGGTTATCGATCACCAGCGGCATCAGGCAGGCTCCTTGATCACAGCGGCGAGTTCGGGACGTGACGCCAGCAGTTGGTTCTGCAAGGCCGTGGCCGCGCCGGACAGCGCATCGGCGGGATCGCTCGCTACGGCGGTCAGCACTGCCAGCCCCTCGCCCGCATCCAGTGCCAGAGTGTGCCGCAGCGCCTCCCACCGCAGATCGCGCGGCGCGCTGCCATCGCGCGCCAGCTGTGCCATGTCGGCCATCGCCGGGCGATGCTCCAGCGCGCCCAGCACCGCCAGCGCCATGATCTGCTGGCTGGTGCGCTTGCAGCCGCTGATGGTCTTGAGCAAGCGGCCATCCTCCAACGCAATTTCGCGGGAGGGAGCCGGGTTGGCGGGTTCGCGCACACATTGCAGCAGCAATAGCGGCCGCGTGACGCCGATGATCTGGCGCGCGGTATCGGGGCCGTTGCGCACCAATCGGGTGCCGGGTGCCAGCGCAATGGCCTCGCTTTCCAGCCGTCCGCTGGTCAGCCGGTGCACCAGCGCCGCACCCGCCCCGGACAGCAGGATTTCGTGGACTTCGCCGTCCTCGAACAAGGCAGAGGGCTATGCCGTCTGCTCGCGCCGGGCAACCGCCAGCAACGAGAGCCCGGTGCGCCCGTGGCTAGCCAGCCGCAACCGCGTCATGCCCGGAGCGCAAGAATGGCCGAGCGGCAATTGCGCGAGCGGTTCCGCCTGCAAACTCTCCAGCAGCGGCCTGATCACGCCGGCGGCGAAGGCCTGTGCTGCGGTGCAATTGCCCACCAGCTGCACCAGCGCGGGCAGGTCTGCCAAAGCCGCCCCGCTATCCCAGCGCGCCAGCGCTTCGGCAACCGCTGCGCTATCCGACGAAGCGCGCCACGCGGCCAGCGCGGCATTGGTGCAAGGCTGCGGAGCAAGCTGGCTCCGCAGCCCGGCGATGGCAGGGTCAACCCGCATGGTCTGCCCAGCCCCTGTCCGCCCTAAAACGCCGACGGCGGCGGCGGCAGCGCTTCGTACAGAAAGACGATGATGTCGACGATCCGGTCATCGCTGAGCCCGCCGCCTGCCTGCAATACCGCGCCGAACAGCGCCTGCGCGCCTTCCAGCCCGGGGATCTGATCAAGGCTGATCTTGGGAATATTCATGGTTTTGCGTCCCTATCAATGTCGCGCCCTGCCCCTTGCAGACCGCCACCAACAAGGTGCAGGGCAAGGGCTGCGACATGAAATTAAATGATTGTAACCCGGTGGCGCACACTCCTATGCACCACGGCATGACGACGCCCCCCGCCCGGTTCGACGCCCGCGAAGCTTCGCGCTGGTTCTTCCGCCACGGCCATACCGGTTGGCTTGGCCTCAGGTTCACCGATCAGGGCGACAATTGGGTCGAGCTCGAATTGCCCTGGCGCGAAGATCTGCTGGGGGATCGCAGCCGCCCGGTGCTCGCCTCAGGCCCGATTATCAGCCTGATGGACATGGCCAGCGGCATGGCGATCTGGCAGGCAAGTGGGACCTTTAATCCGGTCGCCACGCTGGACCTTAGGGTTGATTATCAGCGCCCCGCGCGCGAACGGGCGAGCGTGCGCGGGCGCGTGGAATGCTATCGCCGCACCCGCTCAGCCGCCTTTGTGCGCGGGATTGCCCATGATGGTGACCTCAACGACCCCGTGGCCCATGTCGCAGGCGTGTTCATGACCATCGGCGCTGATCCTCGGCAAGCGAACCCGGCATTGGCAGGGGAGAGCAATGCCTGAACGGCTGGAACTTCCCGCCTATGCCCGCTCACTCGGGATAGTGGTGATTGGCGAGGAGGGCGGAATGCCGGTGCTCAGCGTCGAATTCGGACCGATGGTCGAAGGCCGCCCGCAGCATTTTCACGGCGGCGCAACAGCAGGACTGCTTGAAAACGCGGGCTATGCCGCGCTGCGCACCGCGCTGCTGGCGGCGGGGCGCGATCCGCAGCTGAAGCCGATCAACATAACCGTCCAATATCTCGCGGCGGGCAAATCACAGGCCAGTTTTGCGCTGGGGCGAATCACCCGGCTGGGACGGCGCAACGCCAATGTTACGGTGGAAGCCTGGCAGGATGATCGCAGCCGCCCGATTGCGACGGCGGTGATGAATATATTGATGGTCTGACCCTGAACCGTTCGCCCTGAGCCTGTCGGAACCGGAGGTGGGCGAACGCCCTACGGCTGCACTTTCTTCCCGCCTGCGGAAAGAAGAAAAACAAGGCTTCGACAAGCTCAGCCCGAACGGGGTGAATTAGCAAATGGTTTAAGGCGGCGGCGTTGCACTTGGCGCAGGCGCGGGTTGGACCACCACCCCGTCCTCATTGACCCGCACCTCAACCGGCACGCCGTCCTGTGACAACACCACGCCGCCATCTTCTATGCGCAGCGTCGTGCCATCCTCACCCAAGGGAATTTCTCCGCCCTCGATATCGAGTTGCTGGATCGGGCCTTCGGGATCGGGGGATTGGGTCGCCTTGGGCTGCGGCGCGGATTCGATCTTCAATGCGCCGCGCATAAAATCACGCCAGATGCGCGCGGGCGTGCTGCCGCCGGTGACGTTCTCCATCGGCGCGTTATCGTCATTGCCGATCCACACGCCGACCACCAGATCGCCTGCGTAACCCACGAACAGCGCATCGCGATAATCCTGTGTGGTGCCGGTCTTGCCGTAATTGGCGATGGGGAGCACGGCATTGCGCCCCGTCCCGCGATTGATCGCGGCGCGCAGCATCGTTTCAAGGTCTTCGTGGGTGCGCGATGACAGGCTGTCCTGCCGCGTCGTCAGCCATTCCCACCAACTGCGTTCCCCGCGCGGAAAGGCGTGGGGCTCGACCGGAAATTCGTTGGCGGCGATCCCGGCATAGGCGGACGTAAGCTCCATCAGCGTCATTACCGAGGTGCCAAGCGCCAGGCTGGGGTCACCCTCTGCCATCGGCGCGCGGATGCCGAGCG
>JAKFWB010000157.1 GCA_021732945.1 Porphyrobacter sp. | reverse complement strand
CTTTCTGGGGGTGGACGGGCCGTTCCGCTTCGCTCGCAACGGCGTGGCCGAACGCGCGCTGGAAGTGCGCGAGGTGCGCGGCGGCGAGATGATTGCCGTTGACCCCGCCCCCACCGGCTTTGCGCGATGAGTAAAACCCCGAGGGGCGGCTTGTGACAGTGACCGGAGCGGCCCTATAAGCCGCAGCATGTCCGAAACCACCCCCGACGATCTGTTCGCCAACACCCCGACCTCAAGAGGAGACTATAACGCCTCGGCCATCGAAGTGCTTGAAGGCTTGGAGCCGGTGCGGCGGCGGCCGGGGATGTATATCGGCGGCACCGATGATCGGGCCTTCCATCACCTTGCCGCCGAAGTGCTCGACAATGCGATGGATGAGGCCGTGGCAGGTCACGCCACCCGGATCGAGATGCGGCTCGACGAGGAAGGCAGGCTATCCGTAGCCGATAACGGGCGCGGCATTCCGGTGGAGGAACATCCCAAGTTCCCGGGCAAGTCCACGCTGGAGGTGATCATGGCCACGCTCCATTCGGGCGGCAAGTTCTCCGGTAAGGCCTATGCCACCAGCGGTGGCCTGCACGGTGTTGGCGTCAGCGTGGTCAATGCGCTGTCGGTCCATACCCGCGTCGAAGTGGCGCGTGACAAGCAGCTTTACGCGCAGGAATTCTCGCGCGGGATCACGCAAGGCCCGATCCAGAACCTTGGCCCCACCCCCAACCGGCGCGGCACCACGGTCAGCTTCATCCCCGATCCCGAGATTTTCGGTGACCGCAAGTTCAACCCCAAGCGGCTGTTCAAGCTCGCGCGGTCCAAGGCCTATCTGTTCGCCGGGGTCGAAATTCGCTGGAAATGCGCCCCGTCGCTGGCGGGTGATGATGTGCCGGCGGAGGCGACCTTCAAATTCCCCGGCGGTCTGGCCGATCACCTCGCGGAACAGGTGGGCGCGCGCGAATGCGTTACCGCGCAACCGTTCACGGGAATGCAGGACTTTCCGCAGATTGATGGCATCGGGCAAGGCCGGGCCGAGTGGGCGATCGCATGGCCGCTCTATTCTGATGGCTCCTTCAGCTGGTATTGCAACACCGTGCCCACCCCTGATGGCGGCACGCATGAGCAAGGCCTGCGCACTGCGCTGACGCGGGGGTTGCGGGCGTTTGGCGAATTGGTCGGCCAGAAAAAGGCCAAGGACATCACCGCCGATGACGTCATGATCGGCGCGGAAGTTATGCTGAGCGTCTTCATCCGCGATCCGCAGTTCCAGTCGCAGACCAAAGATCGCCTGACCTCACCCGAAGCCGCGCGTCTGGTCGAGAACGCCGTGCGCGATCACTTCGACCACTTCCTCACCGATAATATGGAGCGCGGGAAGGCGCTGCTCGGCGAGGTGATGGAGCGCATGGACGAGCGCCTGAAGCGCAAGCAGGAACGCGAGATCAAGCGCAAGACCGCGACCAATGCCAAGAAGCTGCGCCTGCCCGGCAAGCTCACCGATTGCAGCGGCGAAGGCGGGCGTGAGACCGAACTGTTCATCGTTGAAGGCGACAGCGCAGGCGGCAGTGCCAAGCAGGCACGCGACCGCAAGTCTCAGGCGATCCTGCCGATCCGGGGCAAGATCCTCAACGTCGCATCCGCCACCGCCGACAAGATCCGCGCCAATTCCGAAATCGCCGACCTGGCGCTGGCGCTGGGCTGCGGCACCCGCAAGGACTGCAACGCCGATAACCTGCGCTACGACCGCGTCATCATCATGACCGACGCCGACGTGGACGGCGCGCATATCGCCACGCTGCTGATGACCTTCTTCTTCCAGGAAATGCCCGACATCGTAAAGCGCGGGCACCTGTTTCTGGCCCAGCCCCCGCTTTACCGGCTGACGTCAGGCAAGGAGAGCCGTTACGCCCGAGATTACGCGCACCGCGCCGAGCTCGAAGCAAGCGTGTTCAAGGGCAAGAAGGTCGAAGTCAGCCGCTTCAAGGGCCTTGGCGAAATGAACCCGCAGCAATTGCGCGAAACCACCATGGCCCCCGAAACCCGCGGGCTGATCCGCATCACGTTGCCGCAAGAGTTCGAGCAGCGCGCGGGTGTGGCGCGGCTCGTTGATGAGCTGATGGGCCGCAACCCCGAACACCGCTTCAACTTCATCCAGAACCGCGCGGGCGAAGTCGATCCGGATTTGATCGATGCCTGACAAGGTCCCCAATCCGCGCGAGGACGATATCATGGCGGGCAATCGCCGCCTCTCGCGGCCCGACAGCGCCTTGCCCGACTGGCATATGCCCGATGCCGCTTATCGTCCGATACCGATAGCGTGGTTTGCCGCCGCTTTCCTGTTGCAGATGGTGGTGCTGCTAGCGCTGTTTGTAGTGCTGATCGGACAATCGGGGTGGTTGACGATTGCGCTCGCGTCGCTGGCAACTGGGGCGCTGGGGATGTGGACATGGGATCGCGGGATGCGTGACGCGGGCGCAGGCTGGAAGGTCGCGACGGTGCTGATGCTGACCTTGCAGCTGGGCTTCGTGTGCCTCGGAGCGGCAGTTCGGCTCTGATACGCCGCTAGCGAGGCTCCACCTCGGTATGAATGTGCAAGTGCCCCTCCAGCGTGCGATGCACCGGGCACTTGTCGGCAATGGCGATGATCTTTGCGCGCTGTTCGTCGGTTAGCCTCTCCCCCAGCACCTCGATCACACGGTTCAGCGCCTGCACCTGTGCGTTCTCATCCATCATATGCGCGCAATCCTCGGCATGGTCGCGTTCGTGGGTGAGGTGGATGCGCGCGCCTTCGAACGGCCAGCCCTTCTGGTCGGCATAGAGCTTCATCGTCATCGCGGTGCAGGTGCCGAGCGCGGCGAGCAGCAGATCGTAGGGCGTCGGCCCGGTATCGTCCCCGCCATAGGAGCGCGGCTCGTCCGCCACGAAGCGGTGGCGCGGGGTGTGGACTTCGGTGCCGAACTTGCCGTGGCCGCTCTGCACCACCACCCCTTCGCTGGGCATCGGCCAGTCGGCGATGAGCGGCAGATAGCGCGCCGCCCAGGCCGCGATCATCCCGGCGGCGAAGTCGGCATCCTCGGTCCGGGTCAGCAGGTGGTCCGCCCCGGCAAGGCTGACGAAGCTCTTGGGATGGAACGCGGCTTCGAACAAGTCGGCGGCATGTTCGATCCCGACGATGGTGTCGGTTGGCGAATGCAGACACAGATAGGGCAGCCGCAGCGCCTTGACCGCCGCCAGCAGATCGACCGACTCGGTGCGTTCGAGGAACTCGCGGCTGATCGCAAAGCTCTGACCGCCGATGCGGACCGGCCCAATGCCATCGCGCCGGATCGCGGCCTGATCGCCTTCGATCACATGGAGCACGTGCGGCACGTCCGATGGCGCGCCGATGGTGGCGAC
>JAKFWB010000479.1 GCA_021732945.1 Porphyrobacter sp. | reverse complement strand
GAATGGCGATGCGATCTTTACGCGGCTGTGTCAGGCGATGGGACGTCCGGAACTTGCCACCGACGAACGCTACGCCACCCACATCGCGCGCGGCATCCATCAGGACGAGCTCGACGCGCTGGTCAATCAGTGGACGGGCACGCTGACGGTGGACTAGGTCGATGCACTGATGACCGAGTATTCCATCCCCGCAGGCCGGGTCTACCGCGCGCCGGAAATGCTCTCCGACCCACACTTCGCTGCCCGTGAGGCAATCATCGAGGTCGAGACCCAGAAACGGGGAAAGATCAAGATGCAGAACGCCTTTCCCAAGCTGTCGCGCACCCCCTCCACCATCCGCCGCCCCGCGCCCGCTGCGCCGGGGCAGGACAATGCCGAGGTCTTCGCCGAAAGGCTCGGGCTGGACGCGGCTGAACTGACGCGACTGGCTGAGGCGGGGATCATCTGATGGCGGGCGCTTCGGCAACCGACAATTATGCGAGAGTGTATGAAGGGCGGCTCCAGCCGGGCACGCGTCCGGCGCTGCTGATCGTCGATGTGGTCATGGCCTATCTGACCGAGGGTTCGGCACTGTTCATGGACACCGCCGCCGCTGCGCGGGACAGCAACCGGCGGCTGGCCGAGGCGGCGCGGGTGGCAGGCGTACCGGTGGTGTTCACCAACGTTCAATATAAGCCGGACGGATCGGACGGCGGGGTGTTTTACAAGAAGGCACCGGTGCTCAAGGCCTTTGTCGAAGGCTCACCGCTTGGCGCTTTCCCCGATGACCTGACCCCGCAACCGGGCGACCGGGTGTTCACCAAGCAATACCCCAGCGCCTTCTTCGGCACAGGGCTGGCCGAGGCGCTTCACGCAGACGGCATCGATACGCTGATCATCACCGGCTATTCCACCTCCGGCTGCGTCCGCGCGAGCGCGCTGGATGCGATGCAATACGGCTTTGTCCCGCTGGTGGTGCGCGACGCCTGTGCCGACCGCCACCCTGCCCCGCACGAAGCCAACCTGTTCGACCTTCAGGCCAAATATGCCGAGGTCATCAGCGAGGCCGAGGCACTTGCCCTGATCGCCACTCACGCTTCAGCGTAAGCACGGCACAGCCCGGCGCAGAGTTGCTCACCTTGCGCGAAGGGTGAACCCGGTTCACCCGTTGATCAGACGCAAGCAGACTATGCTGCTGCGCCAGACCATGAAGGGTGAACCATGACGCCTGCGAGCATTGCCTTGAGCCGCTTCGGCTACGGAATCGGTGCGCGCGGGGCCGCGCCCAAAGACCCGCGCGGCTGGCTGCTTGGCCAACTTGAGGCCTATGATCCCTCCCCCGCCGTCATCGCCAAGCGCACCCGCGCGGGGGGCGATATTGGTGAGATGCTGGGATTGCTGCGCAACCTGCGCCGCGACACCCGCGAAATGGCGGAAATGACGGCCAAGGATTCGATGATGGCCGATGCCTCACGCGGTGAAATGCGCGATGCTGCCCTTGCCAATCTGCCGCCCGAATTGCGCGAGAAATATGTCGAAGCGCGCGGAATGCTGGCGCAGGACATAGGCATGAGGGTCAATCTTGCCGTCAGCAGCAAGGCGCCGATGATGGAACGGATGGTGCATTTCTGGAGCAACCATTTCAGCGTCTCGGTCGGCAAGCTCGGCACGCAGGTCGCGGTGGGCGATCATGAATTCACCGCGATCCGCCCGCATGTGCTGGGGCGGTTTGGCGACATGCTGGAAGCGGCCACGCTGCACCCGGCGATGCTGCTCTATCTCGATCAGTTCCAGTCGGTCGGCCCCAATTCGCCCGCGCAGAAACGGCGCGCGCAGCGCGGCGGCGATGATGGCGATCCGCAGCGCCCGCGCGGCCTGAACGAAAACCTCGCGCGCGAAATTCTGGAGCTGCACACGCTGGGCGTTGGCGGCGGTTATTCTCAGGCAGATGTGACCGAATTCGCCCGCGCGCTGACCGGGTGGACCGTGCCGGGGATCGCCCGGGTCGACCGCTTTGGCGAAGATCAGCCTAGCGGCGCAAAGTTCGTGGCGGTGGCGCATGAGCCCGGCGTGCGGCGGGTGCTGGGCCGATCCTATCCGGCGGGCGCTGCGGATCAGGCGCGCGCGATTTTGCGCGATCTGGCGGTGCATCCTTCGACCGCAAAGTTCATCGCCACCAAGCTGGCGCGCCATTTCGCGGGAGACACCCCCCCGCCCGCGCTGGTCGCCCGGCTGGAGGCCGATTTCAACCGCACCGGCGGCGATCTCGCCAGCCTCACCCGCGCCCTGATCGCAGCGCCCGAAGTATGGCAAGCCGGGCCGGTCAAGTTTCGCACGCCGTTTGAATGGCTGGTCGCGTCGCTGCGGCTGACCGGGACGCAAGACCTGCCTCCGCGCCGGATCGTCGCCGCCCTGACGCAGCTGGGCCATGTGCCATGGCGCGCGCCCTCGCCGGCGGGCTATGATGATATTGCGGCAAGCTGGGCCGGGCCGGATGCCTTGCTGAAGCGGGTCGAGCTTGCCGGACAAATCGCCCGCGATGCAGCCATCGAGGACGTCGCTGCCCGCGCTGAAGCCGCCTTTCCCGGCGCGCTGAGCGGTCCAACCCGCACACAGCTCGCCCGTGCCGAAAGCGGCAAGCAGGCACTCGCCCTGCTGCTGGTGTCCCCTGAAATGCTGCGGAGGTAACGCGCCATGATGACCAATCTCAACCGCCGCACACTGCTCGCCGGATCGCTGCTGGGGGCGAGCGCGCTGGCCCTGCCGCGCATGGCCTTTGCCGCCGCGCCGGGGACTCGCAATCTCTTGTTCGTGCTGCTGCGCGGCGCAGCGGATGGGATGGCAATGCTCGCCCCTGTCGGCGATCCCGGATTTGAAGCTCTGCGGGGGACAACCCTGTCCGATTACGAAGGCGCTGTGCAGCTCGGCAGCTTCTTTGCCATCCACCCGGCGCTCGCCGAGATTGGCAAGGCGGCCACCGCAGGCGAGGCGCTGTTCGTCCACGCCGCAGCCACCGCCTATCGTGAGCGGTCGCATTTTGACGCGCAGAACCTGCTGGAGACTGGCGGCGCTGCGCCCTATGCTTTGCGGGATGGCTGGCTTAACCGGCTTGCCGGACTGATGAACGAGCAGGCTGGCGGCGCGCCGGTGCGCGCATTGGCGATTGCGCCTTCGGTGCCGCTGACGCTGCGCGGCGATGCCCCGGTCTCGAACTACGCGCCATCGGCTCTGCCTGAAGCGAGCGAGGATTTGATTGCGCGGGTCAGCCAGCTTTACGGCGATGATGCCGAGCTTGGCAGCCTGTGGGCGCGCGCGCTCGAAACCCGCGCAATGGCGGGGGATGACGGCCTCAACAACCTGCGCGATGCCAGCGCGGCGGGAGAGCTGGCGGCATCGCTGATGCGCGGGGCGGACGG
>JAKFWB010000478.1 GCA_021732945.1 Porphyrobacter sp. | reverse complement strand
GCCACGGATCGCACTTATGTGCGTTCCGATCAGGCTAATTTTGAGTTTTATCTGGAGGGCGACTATAGGGGGCAACTGAGCAACGGGGATTTTCTTTTCGGCGGTACCATAGGCACCAGCAGCAATGATATCCTGAGCGGTAACGCCAGAAACAATATCCTGGATGGAGGTGCCGGAGCGGACGTACTGTCTGGTGGCCTGGGTGACGATATTTTTGTTTTCAACAACATCCAGCATTCAACCACAAACGCGCCAGATGCCATCACCGATTTCACGACCGGGGAAGATCTGATCGACCTCCACCTGCTAGGATTCACGCAACTGACCGAGGAGAGCACCACTACCGCCGGAGAGTTACGGGTGGATTATGACGCCGATGCCAACCGTACCTATCTTGTATCCGATCAAATTACTTTCGAGCTATACCTGGAAGGCAATTTCGTTGACCGCCTAAGCGACTCAGATTTCCTATTCGAGTAGGCTTTGTTCTACAACTGCTATTAGGAAGCGTTATGGTGTACTGTGAACCGGAGCCGGGCAGGACTCGATAGCACCTATTGCAGAAAGCTGGCGGCCGTCTTTCCAAGCCATTCCTTGAGGGCATCGTGCGACTCAAACTCGGCCACCTGGATGCTGTCGATGGTCGGGCCGGAGTCGCCCTGCTGGCGGATGTCGTCCTCGGCCATTTCCCTCACCCACAACACGCGGTGACGCTGGAAACCCGCCCGGATCAGGTCGATACCGGAATCCTCGATAGGCTTGTCTAGGTTGCTGCCACGGATGAACACGAGGTACACGAGGTCGCCGGAGAACTTCAGCAGCAGGCCGGCCGACGGGTCGAACTTCCACGTGCCGAGCCAGTTGTACGGGAACCAGACGCTGTTTCCGCCCTTCATTCGGAACTCGACGGCGCTGGCCCGTTCATGCAGGCCGCGCAGGTAGCCGAAGGCAGGACATGCCCCCTCGCCGCCTTCCGGCGGCCCCGTACCGTTTCCCGCGAGCTTGCCCGCAAGGTGCGGGTTGCCCCTGAGCCGGTTCTGATGTGGTGTCGCGTTATCGAGCATGGTCGTGCTCCCTTCCGGGTGACGGTGCCCTTGACGGGTTTGCTGGAGTCAGTTCGCCCGCTGGCTGCGAGCGGATACCACGCCGGCGGTCGGCAAATACCCTGGCGGGGTTCTGCTTCGTCGGTTGCGACCCATCCACCAGTTCGGTCGCCGACAAGGTTTCGTTCTCCCGCCGTGCCGCCTTCAGCAGTTCGAGGTGATCATCGGTGAAGATCATGGCCTGTTCCTTGCCGCGCGTGATCGCGACGTAGGCCGTCCGCTGGTCCGTCGCCTTCATCGACTCGCTGTCGATGGCGATGAAGACCTGATTCACGGTCGCGCCCTGGCTGGCGTGGCTGGTCGTGACATACCCGTGGGCGATATGCCCGAAGTCGCGGTCGATGACCCAGCCATCATTTATCTTGATGTCGCCCTGCGCCGTGAAGCCCTCGACTGTAAACAGCGAGCCATTGGAGAGCCGGTGCTTGCCGTCTTTAGTCGTGCCGCCAGCGGTTACGCGGATGCGGTCGCCCACAGCCAGGGCCAGCGGCCGCGAGCGATAGACCTCGAAACGATCTGCCAGTTCCACGGGTAGCGCTGGCGATTCGCCGATAATCACCCGCTCGCCCTTCACGTGCCCCGTCGCGTTCTGGAAGAACTGAAGCAGGTCGCCCGGTTCGTATTCGGTGGGGTCGGATTTCTGGGCATCGGTCAGATGCGCCGGGACATAAGCCGTCACCAGCCGCTCGCCGGAGAGTTCACCAACCGCCTTTCGCGCCGTGCGGATGGCTTCGGTTACACGGGCGGCCTCAGCATGGGTCGGAGATACCACGAGGGCCGTCTTGGGCTTGCCCCCCTTGCCGCGCTCCTTGGCCGCCGCAAGATATGCTGAGGCCAGCAGCTTGTAGCGCTCTGCCCCCTGTACCTGCCTGATCCATTTGAGCTTGTCCAGTTCCTCGAAGGCTGTCCCCGTGTCCCCTTCGCTCAGCGCCTTGGCGACTTTCTTGTAATCGCCGGACTGGCGGAGGATGTCCGTGACTTGGGCGACGGGCAGCCCCGCCCGTTCTTCGAGGAGCTTCAGCGGTTCACCAGCCGTCACGCTCTTATGCTGTCGCCGGTCACCAACGAGGATCACGCGGGCGCCAACGGCATCGGCCACCGTAAAGACGGCGTGCATGTCCCGCGTGCCAAGCTGGCTCGCCTCATCCACGAGGATGACGCCACCTTTGGCTGCCTGCTGCATCTGCGTGTCCTTGAGGAAGCGGGCGACAGTATCGGCCGAGGCAAAGACCGGCTTCTCCCGGAGCACCTCGCGGCTTGCCTTCACGGACTGAGCAATCGCCACTACTGGCTTGCCCGACTCGACCAGTGCCTCACCGATCTCTTCCTCCAGCGTCGTCTTGCCCGTCCCCGCCACACCACGGATCAGCATCACCCGGTCACGCGAAGCAAGGACATGCCGCACCGCCGCCTTCTGTTCGTCGTTCAGCCAGGTTCGGGACACCTGCCGGTCGGGCGAACCCATCGGCCGGAAGCGCCCGCGCCCATCGCGGGCGAGGCTGACAATCTTCGATTCAAGCGCGAGCATCTCGCGCGTCGTGGCCATGTCGCGTTCCTCCACCCGGCTGCGGATCAGGGGACGGCTGACAAGTTCCTTGGCGACAGCGCTGACCGTCACCGCCCCAAGGCCGCGCTTCAGGGCTTCCGTCATCAGCTTGCGTTCGGCCACCACCGCGTCACGCACGAAGCTGTGCCCGATGGCATGGTCCACCGCCGCCCGCTCACCGGGCTGCGGCATTTGTGGCACGCTTTCACGCCGTAATACGCCCTCGATCCAGTCCTGCTCTTCCTGCGAGAGGCGGGATCGCCACTCCCGTTGCAATTCGGTCATGCTGAGGTTCTTGCCCTTACTCTCGCGGGTCTCCCGTCCCAACTCGGCTTTGCGGTCAGGGTCAGTAATGCCTTTTTCCTGCGCCTTCTTCTCGATCAATTCCGTCCGCCGGGAAAACCGCTTCAGCACATCGGCCGGAATGCCCGCGACCTCGAAATCATCCCGCTTGCGCACGACCCCGAACCCGAGCTCTTGCAGCCGGCCCGCCAGCCGCACGCGGAACGCGGCCTGGAAGTAAGGAGCATCCCGTTTCAGTTCACGGAACTGGCCGGCCTTCCAACGTTCCTCTTCCTGGTCGAACGTGCTGTTGAAGACGAAGCAGTGAGCGTGAAGCTGCGGATCAGGTACGCCATCGACTGGACGCGATGTCGTGTGGATGAATTCGGCCCAGACCATGTTGCCCGTGGTGCGGTTAGTATCGGCCCCGCGCCTGCGCACGCGGGTTTTCATTTCGGCTTCCA
>JAKFWB010000309.1 GCA_021732945.1 Porphyrobacter sp. | reverse complement strand
GGCGTTATCCGGCGCAAAGCCGCCCAGCAGCCACACCTGCAACGGTTCACCCACCAGCGGGATCGCACCGAACAGACCGGTGATCACCTGCGCGCCCCAAAAGCTCATCTGGCCCCACGGCAGCACATAACCCATGAAGGCAGTCGCCATCATCAGCAGGAAGATGACCACGCCCAGCAGCCAGATCATCTCGCGCGGGGCCTTGTATGATGAATAGAAGAACCCGCGGAAAATGTGCAGGTAGATCACGATGAAGAAGAAGCTCGCGCCGTTGGCATGGGCGTAACGCAGCATCCAGCCGTAGTTGACATCGCGCGTGATGTGCTCAGTCGTGGCGAACGCGACGGTCGAATTGGCGGCATAATGCATCGCCAGAACAACGCCGGTGATGATCTGCAACATCAGAAAGAACCCGGCGAGAACGCCGAAATTCCACATGTAGTTGAGATTGCGCGGTACCGGATAACCGGCCCCGACCGCGTTGTAGACGAGCCGCGGAAGCGGCAATTTCTCGTCGATCCACTTGGTAAAGGCGGATTGCGGTTCGTACTGTTTTGCCCAGGCGAAACTCATAGCGTTCTCTCGAAATGATCGATGTTACGGGTCGGGTCGATTATTATTGTGTTACACATACGCAAGATCAGCCGACGCGGACGACGGTGTCGGACTTGAAGGCATATTCCGGCACCATCAGGTTGAGTGGTGCGGGGCCCTTGCGGATGCGTCCGGCCACGTCATAGTGCGAACCATGACAAGGGCAGAAATAGCCGCCGAATTCACCCTTGTTCTCGCCTTCGGCTGCGCCCAGCGGCACGCAGCCGAGGTGGGTGCACACGCCCATGGTGATCAGGATGTCTTCGTGGCCTTCTTTGGTGCGTTCGGCCAGCGTCGCGGGATCGCGCATGCTGACGCCGTCATCGGCCTTGGCGGCGGCGATTTCTTCCGGGGTAAGACGCTTCACGAACAGCGGTTGCTTGCGGAAGGTGGTCTTGATGCTCTGACCGGCATCAATCGCGCCAATATCGACTTCGGTCGAGCTTGCGGCGAGCACGTCCTGCGAAGGGGCCATCTGGCTGATCAGCGGGAACAGCAGCCATGTGCCGCCGACACCCGCCGTGCTCAGCGCAGCTACGTGGATCCAATCGCGACGGCGCACGCCTTCAGCGCCATCCAAAACGCCCGAGGCACCTGCGGGAGTGGTTGCACCGCTCATCTCAGCCATCGTCAAATACCCTGCTCGTATTGCCGCGCGGGTTAATCGTCCGGCGCGGCGTGCTGTTCCAATTCCGGTGGCTGGTGCCTCCGGCCTGATCCGTCAGATTGATCCTAATCCCGGGCAAAGTGCGCGATCACCACGCAATCTGCCCGGAACTTGGCGGGGGCAATTAACGGCAATCAATCCAGAATCCAACCGTGTTTTGATCAAGCCCTGTTCGCCCGCGTGCAAGAAAGGATCACGGCAGACCGATCATACTGATCTGGCGGCCATAATTTGCCTCGCCCGCTTGCGTCGAGCGTCGATGCGAGTGGTAACGCGCGACGTGTGAGAATGTATCCCGGCCGATATCCGCAATTTTGCCAAGGCCTGCGCTGGCCAGCCGGTCGCAAATGAAACCGGGCAGATCGAAGTGCCACCGTGCAGTGCCGCCCCGGTCGGGCGCGGGCACAAAAAACCGGTCGGCTGCGGGAGCAAAGCGCGCGCGGAACGGGGCGTCCACTTCGTAACTCGGCTGCGCGATCGTCGGCCCGAGCACGGCAGCGATCTGCGCCCGCCGTGCGCCAAGGGCCTCCATCGCAGTGATGGTGTTCTCCAGCACCCCGTCCGCCGCCCCGCGCCATCCGGCATGGGCCGCGCCGATCACCCCGGCTTGGGCGTCAGCAAACAGGATCGGGCCACAATCGGCGGTAACGATGCCCAGCACGATGCCGGGCGTGGCCGAAACCACCGCATCGGCGACCGGGCGGCCTTCGGCGGCATCGCCCCAGACTTGGGTAACGGTGACGACATCGGGCGAATGCACCTGATGCGGCGCGGCAAGGTGCCCGCCGGGCAGGATCATCTCCGCCGCCTGTGCCCGCAACGCCTGCACCTCAGCCGGATCGCCCGGCCCGCCAAAGCCGAACTGCTGTTTGCCGCCCGCGCTGCCGAAAAAGCCGTGCGGCACGCCGGTGAGAAGGGCGCTGGTTTCGATCGGCAAGTCCACCCGGTCAGCCTTCCAGCGAGCGGCTGACCTGCTCGAAGGTATCGCGGGAGAGGTTGCCCGCCGCCATGATCCGTTCCAGCTCACCCTTCATCAGCGCCGCCCGCCCCGGCTCGATCCGCCGCCAGCGCCCCAGCGAGGGCACGAACCGCGCGGCGGTCTGCGGGTTGATCGGATCCAGCGCGAGGATCACATCGGCGACCATGCGGTAACCCTCGCCATCGGCCTTGTGAAAGCCCTTGGGATTGCCCGCAAACGCCATGTGGAGCGAACGCACGCGGTTGGGGTTCTTCATGGTGAAATCGGGATGATCGGCCAGCGCGCGGACATGCTCAATCACATCGGCATGCAGCGACAAGGCCTGAAGCGTGAACCACTTGTCCACCACCAGATCATTGCCGGTGTAGCGCTGATAGAACGACGCCAGCCGCTCGGCCCGCTGCGGGCAATCGAGCCCGCACAGCACCATCAGCGAGCCCTGCCGGTCGGTCATGTTGTCGGCCTCGTCATACTGCGCCGCGGCGAGCGTGGCGGCGCGCCCCGGATCGGCAGCGGCGATCAGGCCGAGCGCGGATGTCTTGACCTTGCGCGCGCCGCGCCCAGCCGGGTCATTCAACCCGACAGCCGATGCGCGGGCATGGAGCGCGCCGAGTTCTACCGCCAGCACGGAGCCAATCGCCGACTTCAACCCCTCGCGCGCGGCGTGGATCGCGCCCGGATCGGCCAGCCGCGTGCCGGTGGCCATCACTTCGAACAGGTAGGTTTCGGACGGCAGCAGCAACAATTCGCCGCGCATTGCATCATCGAGCGCGGCGTCGGCAAGGCTGGAGCGAAACGCGCCGATGATCGCCGCTTCGCCAGCGGCTTGCTCGGCGGCAGAGAATGCCTCGCTCGCGGTGCCGACCAAGTGGCCGACCGCAAGTTCCTGCAAGGCCTCCGAGCGCGCGAAGGGATCATCGTCATTCGCCGCGAGGAACACCAGATCCTCGCGCGCCAATTGGCGCTCGACCACCACCGGCGCGGTAAAACCCCGGTTGATCGACACCACCGGGTCCGGCCCGGCGAGCGGGAAGGTGAAGGACTGCGCCACCTCGGTCAGCACCACCAACTGCTCTGCGCCGAGCGTGCCGGTGCCGCGCGAATGCACCGCGATCCGCAGCGGGATCGGCATCGGCAGCTTGTCGGGCTGGCCGGGGGT
>JAKFWB010000303.1 GCA_021732945.1 Porphyrobacter sp. | reverse complement strand
GCGCAGGACCATGACCAGGGTGTCGGGATCATCGGATATGAATCCGGCGGCCAATGGTGGGCGCGACAGGGATTGAACCTGTGACCCCTTCGGTGTGAACGAAGTGCTCTCCCGCTGAGCTACGCGCCCGGGTCGCGTGCCGGATCCAACCGGCAGGCCCGTCACCGCTCACGCAAGAGCGGTGGAAGGCGGGTGCAATAGCCAAAAGGCCGCGCCCTGACAAGCGACAATCGCCGCTGTGCTGATGTGCTCCGATTGACCGTCCCGGGCAAATGGGGTATCCGCCCGGTCCTGATCGGAACGGGACAGCACGCCACGCGCGGCCGCCCCTCGCTCAGCCCAGGTGGCGGAATTGGTAGACGCACTAGTTTCAGGTACTAGCGCCGCGAGGCGTGCTGGTTCGAGTCCAGTCCTGGGCACCATTGCTTGATTTTGCCGGGTTTTTTAGCCTGGATCGCGCTGGATCAAACCGCCTCAAATCAACTCCGGGCAGCAGATATTCAACGGTTTTTTGATGCGCGCTGCGAGGCCCGACCGGATCGGGCTGGACCAGGCGGGATTTATTGTTTTTCGGGTATTCCAGCGATTTGTGGTATTTTTGTTGGTATCGGCCGGGTGGCCGATCCCGATACCAACAAAGAGCAAAAATTGAAGCTCACTGACCTTAAATATCGCAAAGTTTCAATTACTTCCGCACGCCAAAAGCTCGCGGCCAGTGCGCCATGAAATGGGTGGGCTTTACCTGTATGTCGGCGTCAACGGCTCGAAATTGTGGCGGATGGCGTATCGTTTCGGCGGCAGGCAGAAGACATTGTCTTTCGGCCCCTGTCCCCAGATTGACCTGCCACGGGATTTTTCCTCCATCTGCGACGAGAGTCCGGCCCATTGAGAGGACGGACGATGAAGAAATCAAATCGGACAGAAGAGCGGATCCTTGGCATCCTGCGGGAGCATGACGCAGGCGCGAAATGTGCCGATCTCTGCCGCAAGCACGGCATGTCGGAGGGCACGTTCTATGCGTGGAAGGCGAAGTATTCCGGGATGACGGTGTCGGATTCCAAGCGGCTGAAGGCGCTGGAGGATGAGAACGCAAAGCTGAAGCGGCTCTTGGCCGAGCAGATACTCAACATAGGGGCGATGAAGGAACTTCTGTCAAAAAATGGTGACGCCCGCCGCGAAGCGCGAGGCTGTCGCGCATCTGAAGGCCCATCTCGGGCTTTCGGAGCGGCGGGCGTGCCAAATTGCCGGGGCGGATCGGAAGACCATCCGCTACCAGTCACGACGCGCGCCTGACACGGCGCTGCGAGAGCGATTGCGTGATCTGGCCAATGAACGGCGCCGGTTCGGATATCGGCGGCTGTTCGTTCTCCTGCGCCGTGAAGGGGAACCTGCCGGGATCAACCGCATCTACCGGCTCTACATCGAGGAAGGGTTGACCAAACGTAAACGCAAAGCGCGTCGCAAGGCCATCGGCACCAGAGCCCCGATCTTGATCGAAGCGCGCGCCAATGCCCGCTGGTCGTTGGATTTCGTGCAGGACCAGTTCGCCTGCGGGCGGCGCTTCCGGGTGTTGAACGTGGTGGACGATGTCACGCGTGAATGCCTCGCTGCGATAGCTGACACCTCTATCTCGGGCCGCCGCGTGGCCCGCGAGTGGGCAGCGCGGATCAAACGCCGCAGCAAACCCGGCATTATCGTAAGCGATAACGGCACCGAACGAACCTCGAACGCGATCCTGAAGTGGTGCGTCTCGCCAGCGGTCGAATGGCACTCCATCGCATCAGGTAAGCCGATGCAAAACGGCTTTGTCGAGAGTTTCAACGGTCGGATGCGAGACGAGTTCCTGAACGAAACACTGTTCCGCAACCTCACCCATGCCCGCGATCTGATCGCGGCCTGGGTCACCGACTACAACACCGCAAGGCCCCATTCGGCCCTCCCTCAACGCTCCACCAAGAGAATTGGGCGCGTCAGCAAAGATAGGCGGGGCCTTGCCCTGAAAATAGGGTATTTTCGGGTACAATCGGGTATCCGGCGCGTCCGCCAGGGCGTAAACGCGGTATGAAATTATCACACCGCGTGCTATATTGGGATGAAGGAGTGAGCCCATGAGCACCGAAAAACGCACCATCAGCCTGCCTGCCGATCAGGCGTCTTTCATCGACGCCAAGGTGGCCGCGGGCGATTACGCCACAGCGAGCGAGGTCATCCGGGCTGGTCTTCGTGCTCTCAAGGAACGCGATGACGCCGTCGAGCGCTGGCTGAAAGGCGAAGTGGCGGCAACCTATGACGCCATGAAGGCGGACCCCACACGCGGCGTCGCCGTCGATGACGTGTTCGCCGTCGTGCACGCCCATCACGCCGGCAGGATGAAAGACTGTTCGTGAAACGTCGCAAGGTCATCCTGTCGCCCGAAGCGCAGGGCGATCTTCTGGCATTGTATGATTATATCGCCAACGCCGCGTCACCCGTGGTGGCGCAACGCTATCTAGCTGTGGGCTTTCAACAGGTTGTACCAGCCGCGCGATCTGCCCGATGAGTTCGCGGCAGTGACGCTTCGTCCAACGGACGGAGTAACCCTTTGTTCTCATGGAGGCATTTTTGCGCTTGGCTAGCGATCGTCAAGGATTTACCGCTATGCGGCGCGCCTTCGGCGCGTCCGTGACTATCGCTATCCAGGCGCTATCGTTCTACCATGAAAACAATGTCTTAGCCTAACAATGAGGCGTTGCAGGTCTTGCGTCGGCGCTGTTTCAGTTCGGTTTTTCACCGGATTTCAGCTATTTGGCGGGCCGGGACAACCTATTGAAAGCCCACATCTAGCGCGCGTTGAAGCCTATATTCGTGGCTTCGAACACACTGCGGAGCGGGGCACGATGCGCGATGATGTGCGTCCTGGCCTTCGCATAGTGGGGTTTGAGCGCCGCATCACCATCGCCTTCACCGCCACGGAAGCAGAGGTGACCATCCTTCGCCTCTTCTTTGGCGGGCAGGATTGGGGACGCGCATTCGACGACGCTTAGGCCCGCCTGCGCTCGCAGCTACACCAAAAACCTTCCGGTTTTCGGGTGCAGTCGCGCCTCGAATAGGACCGCGAGGCTATCCGCCGCGCCACGTCCCTCAAGGGTAAAGCGCGTCCCGCGCCTTGCGGCGGATGGGATGCACGCGCTGGCGAATTTTCAAATTGAAAATGCTTAGATTCAATTAGTTGGACCGCTTTCAGTCGGAAAACCGGCTTCCACTTTTCCTGAAAGCGGTCTTGGCGCTGGCTCCGAAAACCATTCCGTTACCACTCTTGCTTGGAGCCATCGCGCGGTTTGTGTTCTCTGGCCGAACCATCCTTGGCCCAGGATTCTGGCGCCGCGCGGGCACGGTCTTTCCTTGGCGATGGGATGCCATTCAG
>JAKFWB010000536.1 GCA_021732945.1 Porphyrobacter sp. | reverse complement strand
CACGCCGATCACCAGGATCACCTGCGGGCGCGGGAAGGCGGTGATTTCGAGCGGCTTTGCGACCGGGCGCAGGATTGCAGCGATTTCTTCGGCGACCGCTTCGCGCAATTCGCGCGTGGTAATTTCGAGCCCGAAGCGCTTTTCCGCCAGCTTGGCGCGGATCCGCCCTGCGGCCGCCGGGCCAAGGTCGGACATGATTAGCGCATCTTCAACCTCGTCCAGCGTCGCGTCGTCGAGCTTGGCCGTCCCGCCAACGCCCGCGAGATTGGCGGTCAGCCGCTCTGACGTCTTGGCAAAGCCGCCGAACAGGCGCTGGGTCCAGCTGGATTCACTCATTGGAGCAGGCCCTCCTTGGCCTCGCGCACCGTCACATCGACCACCTCCCCCGCCGCCGTGTCAGTGGGAAGTGCAACGCGGGCGTAGTTGGGCGCATAGCCGGTGCCGTCGCGTTCGGCGAGGACGGGCAGGGTTTCGCCCACAAGGCTGGCGAGCCACGTCGCGCGGCGGTTAGCGGCACGGTCGCGCAGCTCGGCGGCGCGGGCTTTCACCACCTCGCGCGGCACCTGCGGCATGCGCGCGGCAGGGGTGCCGGGGCGTGGCGAGAACGGGAAGACATGGGCGTGGACGATGTCGAGTTCGTCGATGATGCTGAGGTTATCGGCGTGGTGCGCAGTGGTCTCAGTCGGGAAACCGGCGATCAGGTCTGCACCCACGGCGATGTCAGGCCGCAGTGCCTTTAACTGCCCCACTAACTCCATCGCATCTTGGCGCAAGTGGCGGCGCTTCATCCGCTTGAGGATCAGATCAGCCCCATGTTGCAAGCTGAGGTGCAGGTGCGGCATCACGCGGGGTTCGTGGGCGATCAACTCGAAAAGCGCCGCATCAATCTCCATACCGTCAACCGAAGACAAGCGCAGGCGGGGAAGGGCGGGGAAGGCATCAAGGATCGCCTGCACCAGCATCCCCAGCTGGGGCGCGCCAGCGAGGTCGTGGCCCCACGACGTCAGATCGACACCTGTGAGCACTATTTCCTTAATCCCCGAGGCAAGGTGCGCCTCGACCTCGCGCAGAATTTCGGCGACCGCCAACGAACGGCTGACGCCGCGCCCCTGCGGGATCACGCAGAAGGTGCAGGCGTGGTCGCAGCCGTTCTGCACCGCGACAAAGGCGCGTGTATATTCTCCTGTTGCGAGTCCCCGCGCAGGCGGGGACCTCAGGCCATCCAGCACGAGATCCCCGCCTGCGCGGGGACTCGCATTCCAGCTGCGCGGATCAAGCTTGGCGGCGTTGGCGATCAGCCCGTCAACCTCGTCCATCGCGCCAATCTGCGCACTGTCAATCTCTGCCGCGCAGCCAGTGACCATCAGCCGCGCATGCGGGTGGTCGCGGCGCGCGCGGCGGATCGCCTTGCGGGTCTGAGCCAGCGCCTCGCCCGTCACCGCGCAGGAATTGACAACCACGAGATCACTCTCGCCCGCCAGCATCGCGCGCATCTTTTCGCTCTCGGCGATGTTCATCCGGCAGCCGAGGCTGATGATGATCGGAGCATTCAAGCCCGGGTTCCCCCGGCGTAGTCGTCCCAGTTGAAGGTGCCGCGAAATGCCACTGTGGCAGGCCCGCTCATCACTATCGTCCCGCCCGGCTGCCAGGCGATCACCAGATCGCCGCCCGGCAGGGTCACGGTGACAGGGCTTTGCACCAGCCCGCGCCGGATCGCAGCCACCGCCGTGGCGCAGGCCCCGGTGCCGCAGGCGCACGTCAATCCTGCGCCGCGCTCCCACACTCGAAGGCGCAGATGATCCGGCCCGGCAAGGCTGGCGACATTCACGTTCACGCGTTCCGGGAACAGCGGGTCGTGTTCGATCACCTGCCCAAGTGTTTCGAGCGGCACGGCATCGCTATCATCGACGAAAAAAATCACATGCGGATTGCCGACATTGACGGCCATCGGCGCGGCCAGATCGTCCCAAGCGACCGGCATGGAGCCGGTGTCCATCGGATAGGCAAGCGGGATCGCGTCCCAATCGAACCGCGGTTCGCCCAAATCCACCCGCGCGCCGCCGTCCAGCGGTTCGAGCGCGAGCAGCCCGCCATCGGTCTCGATCACCGCCGGCGCGCCGTGGAGCAGAGCGACCGCGCGGCTACCATTGCCGCACGCCCCGACCTCGCTGCCATCGGAATTGAAGAACCGTGCGCGGAAATCATGCGCCTCGCTCGGCTCCAGAACGATCACCTGATCACAGCCGATCCCGGTGCGCCGATCCGCAATGGCGCGCGCCGCCTGCGCGGTCATCGCGGGCAGCGCTGCCTCACGCGCATCAAGCACGACAAAATCATTGCCGAGCCCGTGCATCTTGATGAAGGAAATCGCCTGCGTCACGCATGCGCATCTATGCACCGGCTGGGCTTACGTCCAGCCCTGAGCGGTGCAAGGCTGCGCCTGCGATTATGGACGGGCGACGCGGATCTTGGCGGAATCGTCCGCCACAACGGCGGTGTCCGCGCCGGAAACGAACGGGGCGGGTTCAGCATTCGCCACCCGTCCTTGAGCTTGCAGCCGATTGCGCACGTCATCGCCATCTTCTGGCAGGCCGTAAAGATAGCCTTGCGCCTTGAGCCGTCCGAGGGGCTTCAGCGCGTTGAGGATTTCCTCATCTTCCACGCCCTCGGCGGTCAGCGGCAGATCAAGTCCCCGACCCAGCGATACAATCGCTTCCACAATCCGCGAGCGTCCACCCGGCTTGCGCAGCTCGCTCGTGAAACTGCGATCAATCTTGATCCGGTCAAACGGCAGGTGGTGCAGCTGTTCGATACTGGAATAGCCCGTGCCGAAATCATCAAGACTAATGGTGATGCCCTGATTGCGCAGGCTGGTGATCATTGATCGCACCAACCCGATGTCTTCGTGCAGGCAGCTTTCGGTGATCTCGATTTCCAGCCGCTGCGGCGGGAAGTTGGTGGCCACCAGCTGTTTCAGCAGGCGCTGTGCGAACCATGGGTCCCGCAGCTGGACCGGCGAGATGTTGACCGCCAGCGTCAGGTCATCATCCCAATCGCGCGCATCGATGAAGGCCTGCTGCATCAGACTTTCCGACATGGCATCAATCACGCCAATCTGTTCGGCAATCGGCACAAAAATCTCGGGGCTTACCAGCCCAAGTTGCGGCGATTTCCAGCGGGCGAGCATTTCAAACCCGACCAGCCTGCCCGACTCCACATCGATCTGCTGTTCATAGAAAGGCACGAATTCGCCCCGCGCCAGACCGTTCCGAATCCCGACTTCGAGCTGGTTGCGGAAGCGCAGTTCGTGTTCCATGTTGGGTTCAAACCAGTAGAACCGGTTGCGTCCCTGCTTCTTGGCGTGGAACAGCGCAATATCCGCGCGATGCATCAAGGTGCTGGAATCGCCCGC
>JAKFWB010000361.1 GCA_021732945.1 Porphyrobacter sp. | reverse complement strand
GTGTGCTCGAAACCATCGCCGCCACCGATTATTCACGGCTTGATGCACCGCTGGAAATGGACGGCGATCAGGCCTTTAGCGAGGCCCAATCGGGGTTGTCGGCAAACTTGCGCGCCACGTAGCTGCAATCGGGGCGGATCAGGAAGCCCTGCCGCGTTGCATCCTCGATCAGCCGGTCGACCAGCGCTGCCGCCACCCCGCGTCCGCCGACGGCGCGCGGGACGATGGTGTGGGCTGCCACACGTATTTCTGTGCCATCGCTTGTCCCGCCGGGCTCCCATTCGAGATAGCCTTCCTCCGCCTCGCCATGAAGCACGGCGACATAGCGTCCGCCCTGCCCAGCTACGTGGTGCGTGATTGTCAGCTTTTCGCTTTCATCGCTCACTGGTGTGTACTCCCGCTTGTCACGCCCGAATGTGCAGCTAGACCTTGTCTGCATTTGATGAAATCAAATGCAGACAAGGTTTCTAATTTGCCGTGATTTCCGAGCCATGAAATGTTCCATTTCATTCGAAATCACTCTAAGGGCGCGAGCCAATGTCCTTCGCCAAGCCCTTCCTGTCCGACAATGCCGCTGCCGTCCACCCCAAGCTGTGGGAGGCGATGCAGGCCGCCGACCAGCCGGACAATCCCTACGACGGCGATAGGCTATCGGCCGAGCTCGACGCGCGCTTTACTGCGCTGTTCGGGCGCGAGTGTGCGGCGCTGTGGGTGGCGACCGGAACGGCCGCGAATTGCCTCGCGCTGGCGACGATGTGCGCGCCCCATGGCGGGGTGGTGTGCCACCGCGATGCGCATATCGAGGTTGACGAAGGCGGCGCGCCGGGATTCTATCTCCACGGTGCCAAGCTGATGTTGACGGAAGGCGACGGCGCAAAGCTGACGCCAACCGATATCGCTGCGGTGATTGATCCGATCCGTAACGACGTGCATCAGGTGCAGCCGCACGCCATCGCGATCACGCAGGCGAGCGAATATGGGCGCGCTTATACGCCCGATGAACTCGCGGCGCTGGGTGCCTTCGCCAAGCAGCGCCGTCTCGGCCTGCATATGGACGGCGCGCGGTTCGCCAATGCGGCGGCGTATCTGGGCGGTTCGCCCGAAGCAGCAGCGCGCGGGGCGAGCGGCCCGGTCGATAGCCTCGCCTTCGGGTTCATCAAAAACGGCGGGATGGGGGCGGAGGCCGTGGTGCTGTTCGACCCCGAGGCGGCGATGCAGGTTCGCTACCGCCGCAAGCGTGCCGGCCACTTGCAATGCAAGGGCCGCTATCTCGCCGCGCAGATACTGGCGATGCTGAAGGACGGGCTGTGGCTCGCCAATGCCGCCCACGCCAATGCGGCGGCGCAGGAAGTTGCCGCCGGATGCGGGGACCGCTTGCTCCATCCGGTCGAGGCAAACGAGCTGTTCGTTCGCCTGACCGAGTCTGAGCGCGCCGCGTTGCGCGCGCAGGATTTTGCGTTCTACGATTGGGGACCAGACTCGGCCCGCTTCGTCACCGCGTGGAACACCCGCGCCGAAGATGCCGGGGCACTTGGCAAGGCGATTGCAGCGCTGTGAGTGTTGCCGCCGCCCCGTCGATGCTCAGCCCCAAGGTGCTGATCCCCTTCATGCTGACCGGCACGATCTGGGGCTCGACCTGGTTCGTGATCACCGGGCAAATTTCGGACGTGCCCCCCGCCTGGGGGGTGTTCTACCGTTTCATGCTGGCGACCCCGGCGCTGTTTGTGCTCGCCATGGTGATGGGCCAGCGGCTGCGGCTAAACCGGCCTGAACATCTGCTGGCGCTGGGGGTCGGGATCGCGCAGTTCTCGGGCAATTTCCTGTTCGTCTACCACGCCGAAAGCCACATTACCTCAGGCATCGTCGCGGTGATGTTTGCGTTGCTGATGGTGCCCAACGCGGTGTTCGCCAAGATTTTCATCGGCGAAAAGGTGCAGCCGGGCTTTATCGGTGGCAGCCTGGTGGCGATTGCAGGCGTGGCGCTGCTGCTGGTGCATGAATGGAACGCTGCGCCGCTAGGCGGGAACATAGCACTGGGCATCGTCCTGGCGGTCGGCGGGATGCTTGCGGCCTCGCTTGCCAATGTCGTGCAGGCCAACCCCACCGGGCGCGGCGTGCCGATGGTGAGCTTTCTGGCCTGGGCGATGGTCTATGGCACGGCGTTCGATCTGGTCTATGCCTTGGTAACGGTCGGCCCGCCGACCATGCCGCCCGCATTGCAGTTCTGGGTGGGCACGGCCTACCTCGCCATCGTCGGTTCGGTCGTGACCTTCCCGCTGCATTACAATCTGGTGCGCGAGATTGGCGCGGGGCGCACGGCCTATAATGCTATCGTCACGGTGTGCGTGGCGATGCTGCTATCGACCCTGTTTGAAGGGTTCAAGTGGGACGCGCTCTCAGCAGGCGGGATGGCGCTGGCGCTGATCGGCATGGGGCTGGCGCTCAGGTCGCGGCAGAAGAAGTAAGGGGTTCACACAAAGGCACAAAGGCACAAACAGTGCAGTGGCCCGCCGCAGGCGTATCGCCTAGCCGACCTAGAGTTTGAAAGATGCCCTTCGGGCCAAGCCGGGCATCTTTGTGTCTTTTTGCCTTTGTGTGAGCATCTACACCAGCCCCGCCAGCCCCTCGACATAGGTCGGAAAGCGCGGTTGCCAGCCCAGCACCCGCTTGGCCTTGCCATTCGCAACGCGCCGGTTCTCCATGTAGAACCCGCGCGCCATGTCGGAGAGGTTGGCCTCCTCAAGTGTTTCCAGCGGCGGCAGTTCCAGCCCAAGCAGGCGGCAGGCGTGCTCGGTCACTTCGTTCCCGCTGCACGGGAGATTGTCGCCGAGATTGTAGGCCCCAGCTGGCGCGTCCTGCGTCAGCGCGGCGACCACTCCGCTGGCGATATCATCGACATGGACGCGGCTGAACACCTGATCGGGCAAATCAATCCGCCGCGCCTTGCCCTCTCGCACGCGGTCCAAGGCGCTGCGGCCTGGCCCATAGATCCCCGGCAGGCGGAACACCCGCGCGCCCATACTCAGCCATGCCAGATCAGCCTCAGCCCGCGCATTGCGGCGGCCTTCTCCCGATTGGGCGATGGTCGGTGTCGCCTCGTCGACCCACGCGCCCTGCTTGTCGCCGTAAACCCCGGTCGATGAGAGGTAGAACAGCGGCATTCCAGCGAGCGCCCTGCCATAGGCATCAAGCACCGGATCGCCGCCGTTTATCCGGTCTGGCGGGACTGATGAGAGAACATGCGTCGCCTGCGCAAGCGCTGCCAGCACCGCATCACGATCACCGAAGGCGACATCGCCTGCGCTGCCGGTTGCGGCGACCTGCCAACCGCGTGCCCGCATCGCTGCGGCAATGCGTTCTGCGGTGTAGCCGAGGCCGAAGATCAACAAACGCGACATTCCGCAAACCTAACCAT
>JAKFWB010000435.1 GCA_021732945.1 Porphyrobacter sp. | reverse complement strand
AGTTGTCGAGGCGGTTTGGGCTGTCGCTGGCCCTGCGGACCCTGCCGATTTCATAACAGTAGTGGCGCCGCATCTTGACGAGGCGCTGCGCTTTCCAGGCGCCGCTTTCGAAGTACCGCTGCCGGCGGGTCGATGGGTTCGCGTGATTGAACGCGTCGATCAGGGTCGGCTTGTCAGCAATGTCCATTTCGACATCACCCTGTTCAAGCGAGAGGAAGAGCGGCTGCGTTTGGCGGAAACGCGGGCCCGTCGGCGCGAGGCGCATCTAAAGTCCATCATCGACCGCGCTCCGATCGGCATGACGGTGGTTTCGGCCGATGGCTCGATCGTCGAGACGAACTCCGCCTTCCGCACAGCTTTTGGTCTCGACGATGAAGGTGGCTGCATCGGCCAACCGCTCGCCTCATTGACCGCTTCGTGCGCGCACTCGGCGCTGGCGACGCTGATTGCGACGGCTCAGGCTGATGACGTTGCCGCTTCGCCAGCCGAACTCGAATTCGTCCGCCGTGATGGCCGCGTGATGTGGGGCGCTGTATCGGCGGTCCGGCTTGATGAAAGCGGGCCGATCTCGCACCTGCTTGTGCAGATCCAGGACGTCACTATTCAAAAGGAAACCGAGGCGGATCGTAACGCGACCCTGGAGAGGTTGTCCGCGACGCTACAAAGCATGGATCAGGGCCTGCTGATGGTCGATGCGGACGAAATAGTCCAGCTTTGCAACCCCAAAGCGCTCGAATTGCTCGACTTGCCTGCCGAATTCATGGCCCGTCGTCCTCGCTTCCAGGACGTCTTGGCCTTCCAAATAACCCAAGGCGAGTTCACGGCGGAATCATTGCCGGAATACCGCCGTTGGCTGTCGCGCGGCCACTTCAACGATGTCGAGACCTATCAGCGGACCCGACCTAACGGCGCCAGGCTTGAGATCAGAACAGTTCCACTCAGGACCGGAGGCGCGGTTCGAACGTTCACCGACATCACGCACCTTGCCAATGCCGAGACGCAAGCACGTGAAACCAACCGTATGTTGCTACTGGCCGAACAGATTGCAAAAGTCGGTCATTGGCGCGTCGATCTGCGATCGAACTCCCTGACTTGGTCGAGCGAAGTCTTTCGCATGCATGGGCTCGACGAAACGAATTTTCGTCCGGAAGTCGCCACCGCGATCGAGGCGTATCATCCCGACGATCGCGAAGAGGTTTCCGCTTGCGTTTCCCGCGCGATCAGCTCGGGCTCATCGTTTGAATTCGCGCTGCGGATCATGAGACCCGATGGCGAGACCCGCAACGTCTTGTCTCGCGGGCTCGCCGAAACGGGGGCCGATGGCGTCGTCGTCGCCATTTTCGGCACGATCATGGATGTTACGGAGCTGAAGCGCGCAGAACGGACGATTATGGAGAAATCCGTGCTCCTGGAAGCGACGCTCGACAGCATGGATCAGGGTCTCGTCATGATCGGCGGCGACGGCAGGGTCGAGGTGGCGAACCGCCGCTTCTGTGAACTACTCGATCTGCCGAGCGAATTCGTCGCCAAGAACCCAGATTTTGAGGATGTGCTGGAGCGGCTCGACCAATCGGGCGAATTCGCTTCGACTGATGATGATTTCCAGATCCGGATTCGAAACAGGGGAGCGCCGCTCACGCTTGGAACGTATGAGCGCCGTCGGCCTAACGGGACGATCCTCGGCGTCCGCACCGTCGCCATGGCCGCCGGTCAGGGCGTCGTGCGCACCTACGCCGATATTACGGCGCAGCGCGAAGCCGAGTCTGCCGTCAGTGAGAGCGAAGCCCGCTTCCGCATGCTCGCTGAGACGACGAACGATGTGATCACCAAACTCAGTCTCGGTCTGCGGCTCGAGTATGTTTCTCCTGCAGTCCGCAACCTCCTCGGGTATGAACCGGAGGACATGCTCGGTCTGGATTCCTGCGCGGTGCTCGATCCCGACGACGCGCCGCCGATTCACGAGATGCGCCGCAAACTTGCGGCCGGAGAAATCGTAGGTGATCGCTTGATCTCGACCTATCGCAGTCGGCACAAGAATGGACATGCGGTGTGGATCGAGGCCGACGCGACGCTCCTGCGCGACCCGACCACGGGCGCGCCATCGGCGATCCTATGTTCGTCGCGAGACATCGGCGATCGAAAGCGGGCTGAACTTGCGCTGATCGAGAGCCAGGCGCGCTACCGATTGCTCGCGGAAACGACCAACGACGTCATTACCCGTCTCAATCTGGACTTCAAACGCGAGTACGTCTCGCCGACGATCCGGGCCCTGCTGGGTTTCGAGCCAGAGGAGCTGCTTGGTCATCAGCCTTCTGCCGCGATCCATCCAGACGACGCGCAAATCGTGCGTAAGCTGGCGCGCGGCCTTGTCGCGGGGCAGGCCGATGGTGATCGCGTCACGGCAACGTATCGGACCCAGCACAAGGACGGCCGCTGGATCTGGATCGACGCTGCAATGAGCCTTGTGCGCGACGAGGCCTCTGGGCAGCCGCTCTCGATCGTTTGTTCCTTGCGCGATGTCACGCTGCGCCGATCTGCGGAGTTGGCTCTGCAAGATAGCGAGGCCCGCTATCGTTTGCTCGCCGAGAACACCAGCGAACTGATCATGCTCGGGCATGACGACGGCCGGCGCTCCTATATCTCGCCTGCTTCGATGCGGCTGCTTGGTTACACGCCTGATGAACTGCATGCGATGAAGTTGCGCGACTACGTCCACCAGGACGACCTCGGCAAGCTCTTCGAAGCGACATCGAAAGTGGGACGAGGGCAGGATCAGGCTGCCATCGTCTATCGGTCGCGCCACAAGGAACGCGGCTGGATCTGGGTCGAGGGCGTATTCCGCCGAGTGCCCGACGCCGGCGCGGGCGAACCATCAATCGTCGCCACGTTCCGGGATGTCAGCGAACGCCAACTACAGGCGGATGCACTTGAAAAAGCAAAGATCGCCGCCGAGATGGCTCAGGAGCAGGCTGAGGCCGCCAGCACTGCGAAATCCGATTTTCTCGCATCGATGTCGCACGAAATCCGAACGCCGCTGCACAGCGTGATCGGTTACACGGATCTTTTGCTGGAGAAAGCCAACCTAAGCGCCGAGCAACTGCTTTACGCCAGTCGTATCAAGGGCTCGGGAACAGCGCTGCTGACCGTGGTCAACGACATCCTCGATTTCTCAAAAATCGAAGCCGGTGAGATCGAGCTCGAGCCCCAACCATTCGACCTCGTTTCGATGGTCGATGAGACGATCGCTATCGTCCAGTCGATGGCCGATGCAAAGGGGCTCGCTCTGTCCGCAGAAATCGGAAACGACGTCTCAGCCGCGTTGATCGGCGACCGGGATCGGCTTCGACAAGTTCTGCTCAACCTTCTCAACAATGCCATTAAATTCACGGCGACCGGCTCGGTGAAGCTGGCTATCT